>NZ_JBFULB010000017.1:0-25765 GCF_056400545.1 Stenotrophomonas sp. P5_A8
GCCTACAGCTGGGAGAACATGCATGACGGCCTGGACGGCGTGGCCATCGACCTGCCCGCGCTGGACCTGCCCGCCACGATCGACGGCCTGATCCCGCTCAACCTCCGCATCAAGGACCCGATCTGGCCGGCGCGCGACATGATCGATGTGTCGGTATCGGTCAAACCGGGCGAAAAGCGCACGCTGTGGCTGGACCTGCGCGACCGCATCCTCACCGCCGACAGCCTGTGGCTGTCCATCGCCTCGGCCGCACCGGGCTTCAACGCCGCCTCGCTGGACGGTGCGGAGATCCGCATGGTCTACAAGGACCGCGAAGAAGCCAAGCAGGAGCACGTGGCCGACCGCTTCAACCAGGCGCGCGACAACTGGGGCTTTCTCGTCGAGGAACACACCACCTCCAAGCGCCAGCGTCTGTATGCACGCGTCTATGCCGACCTGACCGATCTGCTGCGGGTCGATCCGGACCACGAACTCGGCCGGCTGTACTGGAACTACATCAGCTACAACAGCCAGGGCAAACCGCCCTTCGTCGCGCCGATAGCGCCCAAGGGCGTGCCGCAGTGGGCATTCGCGCAGACCGAAGACCTCAAATACGTACGTCGCTTCGTGGACTGGTGGATCGACAACCGCCAGATCGCCTACGGCGACTTCGGTGGCGGCATCTCCGATGATTCCGACCTAACCCAGCAGTGGCCCGGGTTGGCATTGATGGGCGTGCAGCCGGACCGGCTCAATGCCTCGCTCACCGCGCTGTCCGATGCGGTGTACCGCAATGGCATGTTCAGCAATGGCCTGAGCACCATCGAAACCGACGAGCTGCATGCCTACGAGGAAGGCATCAACACCAACAGCGCCRTGCTCTACCTCAACTGGGGCGACCCGCTCACCGTCGAGCGGCTGATGGAGACGGTGAAGGCCTTCGACGAACGCATCATCCTGCCCAACCCGCAGGGCCAGCTGCTGTTCTCCAGCAACTGGTACGGCGGTAACAAGGTCTACCGCGAGCCGAACTGGCAGTGGCAGAAGCCGTACTCGTTCCCGGCGCTGCATCCGGCGTTCCTGATCGGCCAGTACAACGCCGATGCCACCAGCCGCAAGCTGGTCACCGGCCTGGCCGACAGCTACCTCGCCCATGCCTACACCGACGACAAAGGGCGCTGGGCGCTGCCCAACGAGATCCACTGGGCCACGGGCAAGACCCGCGGCGGCGAGCTCAACAACGGGTCCGGCGGTGGCGATGTCATGCACACCTTCTGGGCCGCGTGGCGTTGGAGCGGCGATGCGAAGTACCTCAAGGCGCTGGACTATCGCGTCGAGCGCGGCGGCCCGGGTGCGTTGTCCAACCTGGGCGAGAACTACGTGGAGGTGCTAGGCCGGGGCGGGGAGTGGAACCCGCGCCTGATCGCCGATGCCGATGCGGGCACTACCGGCTTCTCCAGCCTGATGGCGTGGCAGGCCAGTGGCGACAAGAAATACCTTGAAGCCCTGCACGCCGACGGCATCCAGGCCAAGGCGCAACGCGAGTACATGAATACCGAAGGCCATTGGTGGTCCGACCGGGTCGAAGCGCCGAGCGAGTTCCTCCAGCGTGCACGGCTGGGCGGCATCGCGCTCAAGCGCAACCAGAGCTGGCCGGGGCACACCGTGAGCTGGCGCTTCGCCCAGCCCGATGCCGCCGAACAGGTGGCGCTGCTGGTGCACGCGCCGTCGCCGGCGCGCTTCAAGGTGATCGCCTACAACCTGGGCAAACGCGCGGTGGAAGCGGACATGACCGCCTGGAATGTCACCGCCGGGCAGTGGCGGATGACCAGCGGCATTGACCGCGATGGCGATGACCGCATCGACGGCAAGGCCAGTGTGCGTGAGCTGACGCTGGAGCGCAGCGCGTCCACGGTGCTGCGCTTTTTCCCCGGCCAGGCCCAGGTGTTCGAGTTCGAGCTGGTGCAGGCCGGGCAGCCGGTCGAGCAGCGCCCCGACCTGGGCATCGGTCGCGGCGATGTGCGTGTCGATGCGGGCCAGGTGCAGGTGACCGTGCACAGCCTGGGGCATGTGGCCACCGGCGCGGGCGTGGTGCTGCTGGAAGACGCCAACGGGCGCGAGATCGCCCGCAGCGCGGTGCCGACAATGGCCGCGCCCAGTGACCTGGTGCCGAAGACCCATACGCTGCGCCTGCCGTTGCCGTTGGGAAAGCACAGCGGCCTGCGCGTGCGGGTGATGCTGGCCGATGGCGGCGCCGAGGTGACCCAGCGCAATAACGTGGTCGTGTTGGACTGACGCGCGCAACAGCGCAACAGCGGTGGGGGTCATGCCATTCCCGTGCCGCCGGCGGAGACCGGCGGTCGTTCGGGGTGCGACCCTGCCGAGGCTGCGTGCGCCTGTCAGTGGTACCGGTCTGCGGCGGTGATGCAGGGTGATGGGGTCAAGCGCACGTGCCGGTGTGGAGGTCCTGCATGCCTTGATGAGGCTGCACACGCGCAAACGCGCAGCGATACGCGCCGCCCGGGCCGCATCCCGATCGACTGCCGATGGACCTGCAACCGGTGATGTTGGCATGACCCCCGAACGAAGCACGCGCCCCATCCCCGGTTACACCGTCACCGTGCCCGCGATGCAGGTCACGCAGGCCCCGCCGATCCACAGCGCATCGCCCACCCGCTCCACCTGTAGCCGCCCGGCGCGTCCCAGCACGGTGCCCTGACTGATCACGTAGCGGTCCGGTACCTGCCCTTCCTCGAGCAACCAGCGCGCGATACCGGCATTGAGGCTGCCAGTGGCTGGATCCTCCGGCGCGCCGTCGCCAGCGATCAAGGCGCGGCTCTCGAACCGGGCCGCGTCGCCGTCGTCGGCCTGCCACGGCCCGAACACCCCCACCTTCAAACCGTCCAGCTGGGTGTAGTCCGGCTGCAGCGCCAGCACCGTGGCGCGGTCACGCAGGCGCAGTGCCAGCCAACCGGTGCCGTTGTCCACCCAGCGCGCCTCCCGCACGTCCTCGGCAGCCAGCCCCAGGGCACTGCGTACGCGATCGCGCAGCGCGGCATCGAGCGGCCCGCCGCGCAGCAGCGGCGGTGCCAGGAATGCCAGCCCGGCGTCGCTGCGGCGGATCCGCACCAGGCCGATACCGCATTCCTGCACGATCTCCTCGCCCTGGGGCGCCCCGCCCTGCGCCAACCACGCGTGGCAGCTGCCCAGGGTGGGGTGGCCAGCGAATGGCAGTTCCTCCAGCGTGGTGAAAATGCGCACCCGGTAGTCCGCGCGCGGATCGGTCGGCGGCAGCACGAAGGTGGTTTCGCTGAGGTTGGTCCAGCGCGCGAACGCGGCCATGCGCGCGTCATCGATGCCGTCCGCCTCGAGTACCACCGCGAGCGGATTGCCCAGCAGCGGATCGGCACTGAACACGTTGACCTGTTGGAACGGATGGGTGGACATCGGGAACTCCGGGAGCACCACCGGATTATCCACGCCCGCCCCCGGCTAGAGCCGAGCCACGCTCGGCTGCCCTTCGCGGGAGATGACAGGCCGGCACGCGAAGAGGCGCATGATGCGCCGGGTTGCGTCGTTGCCGAGCAGGGCCCGGCACGACCGGATCACGCCGCGTCGGTTTCCATCACCTGCACGCGGCGCGCGTACCAGTCGCCGCCGTCGGGCTCGAACACCGCGCTGCGGGTCATTTCACCCTGGTAGACGTGGACCGAGATCGCCAGATCCTCAGCGCTGGTGTTGCGGATGGTGTGGTACTCGTGCGGCGGGATCAGGCTGCCGGCACTGCCGCAGTCGCCGAGGATGGCCGGTTGTGCGCGGAAGCGGAAGCGCTCGCCGTCGCGCTCCAGCAGCTGGTACTGGGTGATTTCCAGCTGGCCCAGCCACACCCCTTCCACGCACCACAGGCCGCTGTGGTCGTGCAGTGGCGTGCCCTGCCCCGGCCCCCAGCTCATCGCCACGATGCTGTAGCCGTGCGCGGCGCTGCGGTACAGCTCGCGGCGCGCGTAGTGGTCTTCGATCGGGTGGTGCACGCAGGCGGGCAGCTGGATGCGGCTGTCGGCGATCGCCTCGCGCAGCGCGTGGCGCAGCGTGGCGGCGATCTGGTGGGCATCATCGTGCTGTACCGCGTGATCGACGGCGGCAATCAATCGATCACGTCCGTGGAACGGGGGAAACGGGTCGCGGAAATCGTGCATGTCCCCAGTCTAGGCGATCACGGTGAACGCCATGTTTGACGGGAATCACGACAGATCGGGTCGAATCAAGCGTAACGCCAATTAAAATCGACGAAAAAGTGCCTAACGCCTATCAAACGAACCGCGCGCCAGGTCGTATTCGGCCCGCATGCCATCACCCGAACGTACCGCGCTGGATGAAAGGCGCCTGCCTGTACAGCTCGCGCTCGCCCCCGCGTGGATCGTCGGCCTGGCGCGGGGTCCGGTCGAACAGCATCGTCTCGCGGCGATCGAGCGAGTACCTGTCCCACCGTGGCAGTCCCGCATGGTGGGGATCGCCATGCCGCGCGAACGCGATCAACGCCTCGCTCATCAATGCGGCCACCTGCCGGGCGTCATCACCATCGCCCGTGCGCGAACCCGGCCGGTCGGTGGTGTCCAATACCAGCGGGATGTCCAGCGTGTGGAAGGCACCGAACCGCCCCCCGTCCAGTGGTGAGCCCCAATCCAGCTGGTAGGCCCAGGTCGGTGCGCCTTGGCGTGCACGCGCCTCCAGTTCTTCCACCGCACCGCGCCACGAGCGCCCGGCGGTGGTCGCCGCGAAGAACACGTCCGAGGGCGTGTAGTGCGGATACAGGCGCCGGTACTCGGCGATCACGGTCGAAGGCAGCAGGTCGGTGTACTGCTCCTTCTCCAGCTTGGCCGGCAAGGTCTCCCAAGTAAGGGAGAAGTTGGCCGGGTCGTTGCCGAGGAAGGCGCGGGTTTCATCGTGGGTGTTGCCGATCACCATCGGGATGCCGGCCGACTGCGCGGCCGCCTCCGGCCAGAACGGATGTACCGGCAACACTGCGCCATCCAGCACCGGGCCGAAGTACAGGCCCGTGTCTTCCACCCGCGAGGGATCACGGGCCCGCGTGGCTGCCAGCAGTGCCTCGGTGGACAGCGCGCGCAACGCGGCCACGTCGGCCGCACCCACCGCCTGCATCGCAATCCGCGCGCGTTGGCTGGCTGCACGCGGACCAGCGGCGGTCACCTGCTGGCCGCTCATGGTCCACGCGCGCTGGAACAACCCACGCGCGGCGGGCATCGCCATCAGCGTGGCGATCTTCGCACCGCCCCCGGACTGGCCGAACACGGTGATGTTGCCGGCATCGCCGCCGAACTCGTGCGCGTGCTGGCGTACCCACTGCAACGCCTGCACCAGGTCGAGCTGGCCGACGTTGCCCGAGCCGGCCAGGGCCGGGTCGCCGAAGGCGCCCAGGTACAGATAGCCGAACACGTTGAGCCGGTGGTTGACCGTCACCACCACCACATCGCCGCGCCGGCACAACGCGGCGCCGTCGTACAGCGGATCGCTGCCCGAGCCGTTGTTGTAGGCGCCGCCGTGGATGTAGAACAGGATCGGGCGCTTGCCGCCATCGCGCAGCGCCGGCGTCCACACGTTGAGGTACAGGCAGTCTTCGCTACCCGGACCCTCGCTGCTGCCCTGCGGCGCGGCAGGACCGTACGCGCTGGCATCGCGCACGCCGCGCCACGGCAGTTCCTGCAGCGCCGGCAGGAAGCGCCGGGTGCGCGTATCGGCACCGTAGGCAATGCCGCGGAACACGTTTACCTCCTGCTCGATCTGGCCGCGTAGGCGTCCGCTGCGCACCGTCGCCAGCGGCGCGGCATCGCGGCGTGGGCCGGGGGCCGCCGCCGCGGCCGTCGACAGCAGCGGCAGGCTGCCCGCGGCGAGCATCACCGCGTAGCGCGCGCTGTCGCGCAGGAAGCGGCGGCGTTGCAGATCGGCGGGTGAATCGCTCATCGGCGTGCCTCCGCAGCCTGCGTGCCTTGCGCCTGCATCCACTGCAGGGCCAGCGTGGGCCACTGCGCGGTGGTGAGCCCGGGGCGGATGCGCACGCCGAAGCCGTGCCCGCCCTGCGGGAACAGGTGCATCTCGCTGGCGACGCCGGCCCGGGTAAGCGCCTGGTAGTAGACCAGGCTGTTGTGCACCGCCACCACCTTGTCGTCCTGCGCGTGCACCAGGAAGGTCGGCGGCATGTCCGCGCGCACGTGCTCCTGCATCGAGAACTGCGCCACCCGCGCCGCATCGGGATGCTCGCCGAGCAGGCGAACGCGCGAGCCCGTGTGCGCGTGCGCCCCCATGTCGATCACCGGGTACAGCAGCAGCGCCACGTCCGGCCGCGCGCTCTGGCGGTCGATTGCATCGCGCGCCGGGTACACCGGCAGATCGAAGCCGGTGCTCAGCCGCGCCGCGACGTGGCCACCGGCGGAGAACCCGATCACCCCGATGCGGCCCGGATCGAGCTGCCAGCGGTTCGCGCCGTCGCGGATCAGGCGCAGCGCGCGCTGTGCATCGGCCAACGCGGCCTGGCGATCGCTGCGCCCGACTGGCAGCCGGTAGCGCAGCACGAACAGGGTCACCCCGCCGTGCTCGACGAAGGCCGGCACCAGTGCGGTGCCTTCCTTGTCCAGCACGATGCGCTGGTAGCCGCCGCCGGGAATCACCAGCAGGGCGCTGCCGTTGGGCTGCCTGGGACGGTAGGCGACCAGATACGGGGCATCCACATCGTCGATGTAGCGGTCCGGCACTGCCGGGTCGTCGCTGCGCTCGATGACATGCGGGGTGCGCGGCGCGCCGGTTTCGCCCGGCACTTGCCCGGCCGGCCACAGCGCGATGCGGTCCGGACTGCCCGGGGCGGGCTCGCTCGCCGGTACGCTGCGCTCGGCGGCGTGCAGCATCGAAGAGGAGCTGGCCAGCAGCAGCCAGGCCAGCAATGGCAACAGAACAGCGCGGGGCATCGGCAGGTGTCCTTGTGGGCGGATGGAACGGTCATCGTGCCCCAGCCGCAGCCTTCTGACGCGCTGCACATTGCCAATGACACCGGTTTACCATATACAGCTCATCCAGGCGCTGTCGATGGGCAGTGCACCATTCACCGGGAGACCCGCTTGAGCAACGATCACGGCACACACGACCTGCCAGACCAGGGGTTGGGCGAGATCGCCCACGCCTTCGTCGGCGCCCGCCAACAGGGCCGCGCGCTGCCCGAATTCCCCGGTGAGATCCCGCCGGACCTGGTGACCGCCTATCGCGTCCAGGACCAGGCGATCGGACTGTGGGACGACCAGGTGGTCGGGTGGAAGGTCGGTTACATCGCTGCCGAGCGTCGCGACAGCTCCGGTGATGACCGCCTGCTGGGCCCGATTTTCGCCCGCCGGCTCTGGAATGCTACCGGTGGAACAGTGGACATTCCGGTGTTCGTCGGCGGCTTCGGTGCGGTCGAGGCCGAGTTCGTGATCCAGCTGCTGGAAGACGCGCCGGCCGACAAGCTGCACTGGACCGCCGAGGAAGCCGAGGCGCTGCCGGCCAAGCTGTTCTACGGCGTGGAAGTGGCCAGCAGCCCGCTGGCCACCATCAACAAGCTCGGCCCGCGCGTGGTGGTGTCCGATTTCGGCAACAACAACGGTCTGGTGCTCGGCGCGGAAATCCCCGACTGGACCGCCCTGGACGACGCCGACCTGCGGGCGGAAACCCGCATCGAAGGCGAGGTGGTCGGCACCGGCGGCGCCACCCTGCTGCCGGGTGGACTGCGTACCGCCTATGCGTTCGCGCTGGCCCGTTCGGCGCAGCGCGGGCGGCCGCTCAAGGCCGGCGACCTGATCGCCAGCGGCAACGCCACCGGCATCCACGATATCGCCGTAGGCCAACAGGCACTGATCCGTTTCGCCGGCTACGGCGACATTACCTGCAGGGCCATCGCTGCCGGGTAACCGTGCAGCCATGGACAGTCCGCTTGGGAGGGCGCAGATGTTCACTCGCAGAAATTTCCTTGCCACCAGTCTGGGCGCGCTGAGCGTGCCCGTGCTGTCCGGTTGTTCGCGTCCCGGTGGCACCGAGGTCGCCGGCGCACGCCTGCTGACCGCCACCGACGTGCACGTGGCCGACTACCCCACCGTGACCGCGGTGAAGTGGATCGGCCAGCAGCTCGAGCAGAAGACCGGCGGCCGCCTCAAGCTGCGCCAGTACCACTCCGGCCAGCTCGGTCGCGAGTCCGAGGCGATCGACATGGCGCGCTTCGGCGCCATCGACATCACCCGGGTCTATTCCGGCGCGCTCAACAACGCGTTCCCGATGACCCAGGCGCTGTGTCTGCCCTACGTGTTCGAGTCGGTGGCGCACATGCGCCGCGCCCTCGATGGCGGCATCGCCGATGCGGTGCTGCGCGGTTTTGAAACCCGCGACCTGGTCGGCCTGGCCATCTACGATTCCGGCGCGCGCTGCTTCTACAACACCAAGCACCCGATCGTCGAACCCAAGGACCTGCACGGGCTGAAGTTGCGCGTGGCGTCCTCGGACATCTTCATCCAGCTGATCCGCCTGCTCGGTGCCAATCCGACCCCGATGTCGCTGGGCGACACGTTCTCGGGCATGGAGACGCACATGATCGACGGTGCGGAAAACAACATGCGCAGCTTCCACTCCAGCCGTCACTTCGAGGCCGCGCATTACTGGTCGCAGAGCGATCACTCCTATGCACCGGACGTGCTGCTGATGTCGCGCGACAGCTTCGAACAGCTCAGCCCGGCCGACCGCCAGCTGCTGCTGCAGACCGCGCGCGAATCGGTGGACGTGATGCGCCAGCAGTGGGATGCCTCGGAAAACGCCGCGCGCCAGGCCGTGGCCGACGCCGGCATCCAGTTCAACGCGGTCGACATGCCCGCTTTCCGCAAGGCCGCCGATCCGCTGTTGCAGCAGTACCTGCAGCAGCCGGAGATCGCCGCGCTCACCCGTCGCATCCGCGACTTCGCCTGAGGCCCGCCGCGATGTCCGACATGAGTTCAGAAACCACCGCCGTCACCGTCAGCGCGCCGCAACGCGTGCTCAATGCCCTTGCCGACGGCGCGATCCACATTGCCGTCCTGGCCCTGCTCGGGCTGGTGCTGGTGCAGGGCTGGCAGGTGTTTGCCCGCTACGTCATCAACGATTCGCCCAGCTGGACCGAGCCGGTCACGCTGCTGCTGCTGGCCACCGCGATGAGCCTGGGCGCGGCCACCGGCGTGCATACGCGGCGCCACTTCGGCTTCTTCCTGCTGGCCGCGCACATGGGCCCGGGCCTGCGCCGCGCGGTGGATGTGTTCGCTGCGCTGGTGGTGGCCGTGCTCGGCGTGGTCATCGCCTGGTGGGCGGCGGTGCTGCTGCTGGACGGGCTGGACATCAAGGCCGCCGGCGCCAACCTGCCGCAGAGCATCAACTACCTGCCGCTGTGCATCGGCGGCGCATTGATGGCGATCTTCGCGGTGAACCAGATGGTGCAGGCGGTACAGCCGGCCGACGTTGTTGCAGAAGGAGACCGTTGAGTCATGGGTATCACGATCCTGTTCACTGTTTTCGCGGTACTCCTGCTGCTTGGCGTGCCGGTCGCCTTTGCCCTGGCCGCGGCCGCCCTGGCCACGCTGTGGTACCTGGACCTGCCCACGCTGGTGCTGGTGCAGCAGATCTCCGCCGGCACCGGGTCGGCGTCGCTGATCGCCATCCCACTGTTCATCTTCGCCGGCGAAATCATGATGCGCGGCGGTATCTCCGAACGCCTGATCTCGCTGGCGTCCTCGCTGGTGGGACGCATGCGCGGCGGCCTGGGCCAGGTCTCGATCCTGTCCTCGCTGTTCTTCGGCGGCGTGTCCGGTTCGGCCATCGCCGATGTATCGGCGGTGGGCGGCACGATGATTCCGCAGATGGTCAAGCGCGGCTACGACCGTGATTTCGCGGTCAATGTCAGCATCACCGCTGCGCTGGTCGCGCTGCTGGTGCCGCCGTCGCACAACCTGATCCTGTTCTCGGCTGCGGCCGGTGGCGGGTTGTCGATCGCCGATCTGTTCGCTGCCGGTATCGTGCCGGCGCTGTTGATGACGGTGGCGCTGATGGTCACCGGTTACGTGGTCGCGCGCCGTCGCGGCTACGGCGTGGAAGTGTTCCCTGGCTGGCGCGCGGTGCTGTTGCGCATGGTTTCAGCCCTGCCCGGCCTGGGCCTGGTCGCGCTGATCTTCATCGGTATCCGCGCGGGCATTTTCACCGCCGTGGAAAGCGCCGCCATTGCCGTGGTCTACGCACTGCTGGTCACCACCGTGCTGTACCGCCAACTCAACTGGCGCGAGTTCCTGGGCACGGTCACCCATGCCGCACGCAGCACCGGGGTGATCCTGTTCGTGATCGCCACCGCGGCGGTGTTCGGCTGGCTGCTGGCCTACCTGGAGGTGCCCGCAGCGGCGGTGGACTTCCTGCAGTCCTTCGCGCACAGCAAGTTCATGGTGCTGCTGATGATCGTGGTGATGCTGCTGTTGCTGGGCACCTTCATGGACCTGGCGCCGATGATCCTGATCTGCACGCCGATCTTCCTGCCGGTGGCCAAGGCGTACGGCATTGATCCGATCCACTTCGGCCTGGTGCTGGTGCTGACCGGTGGCCTGGGGCTGGTGACCCCGCCGGTGGGCTCGGTGCTGTTCATCGGCACGGCGATCGGCAAGATCAGCGTCGGCGAGAGCATGCGCTCGATCTGGCCGTTCTGGTTCGCCGCGCTGGGCGTGCTGGTGATCGTCACCTTCTTCCCCGAACTGTCGCTGTGGCTGCCGGCGCTGTTGCGCGCCTGAGCCAGGACCTCGCCGGGACGCGGCACGTACGCGCGCGTCCCCACGCTGCAACGCGGAGATGTCAATGCACCTGAGCAAGATCCTGGCCGGCCTCGCCGCCGGCCTGCTGCTGGCCACGACGGCACACGCCGCCCCGCCACCGGCCACGTCGTGGAAGCGCGGCATCGAGAACCAGCGCCAGGCCGATCTCGGCGACGGCACCTTCCTCAACCCGGTGTTCGCCGGCGACCGCCCCGACCCGTCGGTCCTCAAGGATGGCGAGGACTACTACCTCACCCTGTCCTCGTTCGACGCCTACCCGGGGCTGCCGATCTGGCACTCGCGTGACCTGGTCAACTGGCAGCCGCTGGGCCATGCAATCACGAAGAATGTCGGGGCGATCTGGGCGCCGGACATCGTCAAGCACCAGGGCCGCTACTTCATCTACTTCCCCGCGCGCACCGCCGAGGCGCGCAGCAACTTCGTGGTGTGGGCCGACAGCATCCAGGGCCCGTGGAGCGAGCCGATCGACATCGGGCTGGGCGGGTATATCGATCCTGGTCACGCGGTGGGCGAAGACGGCAAGCGCTACCTCTTCCTCAGCGGCGGCGCTTACGTGCAGTTGGCTGATGACGGCCTGAGCGTGGTCGGCACCCCCAAGCATGTCTACGACGGCTGGAAATACCCGCAAAGCTGGGACGTGGAGGCCTATGCGCAGGAAGGGCCGAAGATCAATGTCCGCGATGGCTGGTACTACATGACCACCGCCGTCGGCGGTACCGCCGGTCCGCCGACCGGGCACATGGTGATCACCGCGCGCTCGCGTTCGATCCACGGGCCGTGGCAGAACGCGCCCAACAACCCGATCGTGCGCACGCAGTCGGCGGCCGAACCGTGGTGGTCGCGCGGCCACGCCACGGTCATCGAAGGCACCGACGGGCGCTGGTGGATGATGTACCACGGCTACGAGAACGGGTACTGGACCCTGGGCCGGCAGGCGTTGCTGGAACCGATCGAATGGACCGACGACGGCTGGTTCGTGGCCAGGGGCGGCGATCTGGGCCAACCGCTGCGCAAACCGTCGGGCACCTCGTTGGGCGCGCATGGCATGGCGTTGTCGGATGATTTCAGGGGCCCGGCCCTTGGCGCGCAGTGGTCGTTCTTCAACCCGGCCCAGGACGAGTACCGGCGCCTGGACTTCAGCGGTGACGGCCTGCTGCTGCAGGGCAAGGGCCAGACCCCGCGCGATGCCTCCCCGCTGACCGCGATCGCCGGCGATCCGGCCTACCAGTTCGAGGTCGAGATGGAGATCGCCCCCGGCGCGGTGGGCGGCGCCCTGCTCTTCTACAGCGACCGCCTGTACGCCGGCGTGGGCAGCAACGGCGAGGCCCTCGTCATGCACCGCTACGGTGAGGAGCGCCCCACCCGGCTGGCGCCCAGTGCCAAGGGCGGCAGGCTGTGGCTGCGGGTGACCAACAACCGCCACATCGTCACCCTTCACACCAGCAACGACGGCCAAACCTGGCACAAGTACCCGGTTCAGATGGAAGTCTCCGGCTACCATCACAATGTGGCCGGGAAGTTCCTCGCCCTGAAGCCGGCCCTGTATGCCGCCGGCGACGGCAAGGTGCGGTTCCGCCATTTCCGCTACCGGGCCCTGGATTGAACGGCCCGCTAGAATCCCCTGACTCATCCCCGGTTTGAACGACATGTCATTGCGCAGCAAAACCGATCCGATGCCACCGCACGGATTGACCAAGGGCAAGGCCGCTACGATCAATGACATCGCGCGCCTGTCCGGGGTATCCAAGAAGACCGTCTCGCGCATCATCAACAACTCGCCGCTGGTGCGCAAAGACACCCGCGACAAGGTCGAGGCGCTGATGCGCGAAGTCGGCTATGCGCCCGACCCGCTCGCACGCGGGCTGGCGTTCCGGCGCTCGTTCCTGATCGGCATGGTCTACGACAACCCCACCGCGCAGTACATCGTGGACATGCAGTACGGCGCGCTCGACGCGCTGCGCGGGTCCAGCTTCGAACTGGTGGTGCATCCGTGCGACTCGCGCAGCCCCGGTTACATCGAGGGCGTGCGTCGCTTCGTGCAGCAGCAGAAGCTGCACGGTGTGATCCTGGTGCCGCGTGCGTCCGAAGACCAGGCGCTGGTGGACATGCTCGACGAGATCGGCTGTCGCTTCACCCGCATCGCCTCGCTGCCGCTGGATGACACCTCGCAGATGGTGGTCACCCATGACCGCGACGGCGCCGCCGAAGCGGCCGATTACCTGCTCTCGCTCGGCCACCGCGACATCGCGCTGGTCACCGGCCCGAGCGCGTACCGCTCGGCGCACGAGCGCACCGCTGGCTTCATCGATGCCCTGGCCAAGCGCGGTATCGAACTGCCGCCGGCACGCATCGTCGAAGCCGGTTACACCTTCGAATCGGGCGTGGCCGCTGCTGAAAAACTGCTGCTCGGCAAGCAGCGCCCGACCGCCATCTTCACCGGTAACGATGAAATGGCCGCCGGTATTTACAAGGTCGCGCTGCGCGCGGGCATCAACATCCCGCGCCAGCTGTCGATCATCGGCTACGACGACAGCCCGCTGGCCTCGCGCCTGTGGCCGTCGCTGACCTCGGTCCGTCGCCACACCCGCGACACCGGGCGTACCGCCGCGGCCATGCTGATCCAGCCTGACGGCCAGGCCGCGCTGCAGATCGCCAGCGTGCGCCCGCACCTGATCGTGCGCGATTCCTGCCAGCCGCCCGAGGATTGACCCGCGCCGCGATGGCAACGACGGGCGTTCATGATGAACGCGTCGCCACGCGCCCGTGCAATCGGTTGCCGATCGCACGGCTTTTCTGACATGGACCCCACGCCGGGCCTGCCCTGGCCTATCGTGCGCTGCAAAATGACACCGGTTTACCAACTCGCTACACTTTGACCAAATCGCGCCGGGGCCGACCTGTTGCCCCACCCCTGCTCTGGAGACGCCATGTACTGCAAGACCCACTACGCCACCCATCCCGACGCCATCAAGGGCGCCAGCAATGACGACCTGCGCGAGCTGTACCTGCTCGACGGCCTGTTCAATGCCGATGCGGTGACGCTGAAGTACACCCACTACGAGCGCTTCGTGCTCGGCGGTGCCGCCCCGGTCAATGGCCCGCTATCGCTGCCCAGGCAGACCGAGCCGGCCTCCGCTGCCGGCCACCCGTTCCTGGAGCGTCGCGAGCTGGGCATCATCAACGTCGGCGCCGGCAGCGGCACCGTCACCGTGGATGGCACCGTGTTCACGCTCGGCCCGAAGGACGGCCTGTACGTGGCGATGGGCAGCGTCGAGGTGGTGTTCGCCTCCGATGACGCGGCCACGYCGGCGCAGTTCTACCTGGCCTCGACCCCGGCGCATGCGCGCTTTGAGACCAAGCAGCTGTCGATCAAGGACGCCGTCGCGCTGGATCGCGGCGCGCTGGAAACCAGCAACGAGCGCACCATCTACCAGTACATCGTGCCGGCGACCTGCCAGTCCTCGCAGCTGCTGCTGGGCCTGACCGTGCTCAAGCCGGGCAGCGTCTGGAACACCATGCCGCCGCACCTGCACGACCGCCGCAGCGAGGTCTATTTCTACTTCGACCTCGGCCAGAACGACCGTGTGTACCACTTCATGGGCGAGCCGGACGCGCAGCGCCACATCGTCATCCAGAACAACGAAGCGGTGGTCTCCCCGCCGTGGTCGATCCACATGGGCGCCGGCACCAGCAACTACGCCTTCATCTGGGCGATGGGCGGCGAAAACCTGGATTACACCGACATGCACGTGCTGGACATCTGCCAGCTCAAGTGACCCCGATGCGTCGCCCGCAGCGTGCGGGCGGCGCCTGTGCCGCATTGGAAAAGGACCGCATACGCAATGGCTAATCCGTTCAGTCTGGAAGGCAAGGTCGCCCTGGTCACCGGTGGCAACACCGGCCTGGGGCAGGGCATCGCGGTGGCGCTGGCGCACGCCGGTGCCGACGTCGCCGTGGCGGGCATCCAGCCGCCCACCGAGACCATCGCCGCCATCACCGCGCTGGGCCGCCGCTGCTTGGCGATCGAAGCGAACCTGATCAGCATCGAGCCGGTGGAACGCGTCATCCGCGAAACCATCGAGGGCCTCGGTGGCCTGGATATCCTGGTCAACAACGCCGGCCTGATCCGCCGCGCCGACGCGGTGGATTTCAGCGAGCAGGACTGGGACGACGTCATGAACGTCAACATCAAGTCCGCGTTCTTCATCTCGCAGGCCGCCGGCAGGCACTTCATTGCCCAAGGGCGCGGCAAGATCATCAACATCGCCTCGATGCTGTCCTTCCAGGGCGGCATCCGCGTGCCGTCCTACACTGCCAGCAAGAGCGGTATCGCCGGCGTCACCCGCCTGTTGGCCAACGAGTGGGCCAGCAAGGGCATCAACGTCAACGCGATCGCGCCGGGCTACATGGCCACCGACAACACCGCCGCGCTGCGCGCCGACCAGGACCGCAACAAGTCCATCCTCGACCGCATCCCGGCGGCCCGTTGGGGCACCCCGGAAGACCTCGGCGGTACGGCGGTGTTCCTGGCCTCCAGCGCATCGGATTACGTCAACGGCGCGGTGCTGCCGGTCGACGGCGGCTGGCTGGCGCGGTAAGCGACACCATCGAACGGTGCGCCCACGCGGGCAGACGATGGGCGCCCTTGGGCGCCCATCTGTCATTCGGACATCCCATCTGCCCGGTAGTGCCGGCCGCTGGCCGGCAGCTCTCCACCCAGGAGCATGACCATGTTGCGTTTGCTGCTGTCCCTGTCGCTGTTGATGGCGGCCCCCAGCGCGCTGAGCGCCCCGCACCGCATCTTCATTGCCGGGGATTCCACCGCCGCCGAGTACGGCCCCGAGCGCGCGCCGCAGGCCGGCTGGGGCCAGGCCCTGCAGAGTTACCTCGATCCCGCCGCGTGGGAGGTGCGCAACCACGCCAAGGGCGGGCGCAGCACGCGCAGCTTCATCGAAGAAAAACGCCTGGACGCCATTGCCGGCGAGCTCCAGCGCGGCGACGTGCTGCTGATCCAGTTCGGCCACAACGACGCCAAGGTCGAAGATCCCTCGCGCTACACCGACCCGGCCACGGCCTACCCGCAGTACCTGATGCGCTACGTCCAGCTGGCCCGCGACAAGGGTGCAACGCCGGTGATGATCACCCCCGCGGCCCGGTTGCTGTACGACTTCGGCTCGCTGTTGGACACCCATGCGCTGTACACGCAGTCGATGAAACAGCTGGCCACGCGCGAGCAGGTGGCGCTGATCGATCTCAACGACACCTCCACGCGCTGGATCCGCGCGCTGGGCGAGCAGGGCGCGCGTCCGTACTTCCTGTTCGTCCCGGAACAGAACAAGGCCGATGGCACCCATTTCAGCGTCGCCGGTGCCAATGCGGTGGCCTGCCTGGTGGTGCGCGACTGGGTGGCGCTGCAGCCTGAACTCAAGTCGGCGCTGAAGCGTGATATCGACTGCGAGGTGCGCAGTGCGGGGCAGGGCGGTGATGCCGCCAGCCCCTCGCGTGTCGTGCACGAGCGCGATATCGCCGTGACCCAGCCGGGGCCGCATGGTGGGGCGGGGCCGACCACCGCTTATCCCTTCTTCGCCGAGGATGACCTGCCGTTCGTGCTGCGCAAGCGCGTGCTGCACAAGGGCGCGGGCATCGGCCTGCACCCGCAGCACAAGGACGAGATCTACTACATCGTCAGCGGGCGCGGCAGCTACGTGCTGGATGGCAAGCAGTACGACGTGGTGGCGGGCGATGCGCTGCTGACCCGCACCGGCAGCCTGCACGCGCTGCAGCAGGTGGGCGACGATGACCTGGTGGTGTTGCTGGCCTATCCCCGGTAAGTACCGACCGCTGGTCGGCACCGGGCGTACTCACTGCTGCGGGCCGGCATCCGGCTCCGGCCCGAAATGCAGCACGCCGAGCCTGGCCAGGTCCTCGGGGCGTGCGTAGTACGCCTCTTCAAACTGCTCCAGCGCGTCCTGCTCCGCAGGCGTCATCGCCTCGTACAGATCGCTCAACTCGGTCACCGCCGGATCATCCTCAAAACGATCCAGCAGCCCGCGCATGCCGGCCAGCGCCGCATGGGTCTGGTCCGCACCCATGGCACGCAGCCCCTGCAGGGCCAGTTGGCAGGTGGGGTCGCCCCAGTTGCACAGGAACTGCATGAAGCCGCCGTTGTTGATGTCCGCTTCCATCCGCCACAAGGCCACCAGCAGCTGGTCCTGCGCTGACAGCGCGTCCAGTCTCCAGTCCAGCGCATGCAGCCGCTGCATGGCATGGTCGTAGCGCGCATCCCACAGCAGGTCCAGCACGTAGACCATGCCGGTGGCCGACGCCGGCGACAGCGCCGGCCAGTTCGCGCCGAGGCCGTCGTCGGTCAACACCCACTGCGCACGCTGCTTCGCCGACGCCTTCTCCAGCCGCGGGTTGCGCGTGAGGAACTCAGCCACCTGCGTCCCGTTGGCCAGCTGCAGGTGTACGTGGGTGGCATCGAAGTGGATGGATTGGATGCGGAACGCGGGCAGAGGCATGGCGTTGGACAGCGGCACGGGCAGGGCCAAGACCTTATCAGAGCTCAATCCATCCCCCGGTAGAGCCGACCGTTGGTCGGCTGCTCCACATCCATGCTGCCCGCGGCACTGTCGCGCGAACGGCAGCCGACCAACGGTCGGCTCTACCGATCAGACGTCGCCGCCGGCTTCCCAACCTTCGCCTGTGCCCTTCTGGAACACGCGGTCGCCGTCCTGCACGTCACCGGCCGGCAGGTGGTCCTTGGCTTCCAGCGCCGCATAGATCGGGGTGAAGTCCGGCGCGGTCGCCTGCATCAGCTGCTCGAAGCTATCGATGACGAAGTAGGTCTTCTGGAAGGTGTCGATGCGGTAGCGCGTGCGCATGATCCGCTCCAGGTCGAAGCCGATCCGGTTCGGCGCCGCCGATTCCAGCGAGTACAGCGATTCGCCCTTGGACGAGACGATGCCGGCGCCGTAGATGCGCAGGCCCTCGTCGGTGTTGATCAGGCCGAACTCCACCGTGTACCAGTACAGGCGGGTGAGGTGCTGCAGCGCTTCGGGGCCGATCGCATGCGCCTTGACGCCGCCGCGCCCGTAGGCGGCCATGTAGTCGGCGAACACCGGGTTCATCAGCAACGGCACGTGTCCGAACAGGTCATGGAACATGTCCGGCTCGGCGATGTAATCGATCTGGTCCGGGCGACGGATCCACCAGGTCACCGGGAAGCGACGGTTGGCCAGGTGGTCGAAGAAATCCAGCTCCGGCAGCAGCCCTTCCACCCCGACCAGGGTCCAGCCGGTGGCCGCGCCCAGTACTTCGTTGAGCTGGTCGAAGCGCGGGATCATGTGCGCGCTCATGCCCATCTCGTCCTGGGCGTGCAGGAACTCCTTGCTGGCGCGGCCGTCGAGCAGCGCGCGTTGGCGCTGGTACAGGGTGCTCCAGGTCGCGTGGTCGTCGGCGGTGTAAGTGTCCCAAGGCTGTTCAACCACGGCGGTGGTATAGACCGGCACGTATCCCTTGTCGGTCTGCTGGTGTTCGACACGGCGTGGGGTGGTGGCGGTTTCCATCGTGGTGGTCTCCTGGGACGTCATATGACGATGCTAGGGCAGGGGGCGCGCAAGAGGATTGCAAAGTTGCGCGGATATGCCGGATTGGCGCAATATCATTGCGTCCATCTCATGTTGCGGAGCAGCAATGGCCGGAGATACCCAGTTCGACCGCACGGATCTTCGCCTACTGGCAGAAATCCAGCAGCACGGCCGTGCCACCAACGCCGAGCTGGCCGTCCGGGTGAACCTGTCCCCGTCGGCCTGCCTGCGCCGCGTGCAGCGCCTGGAAAGCGAGGGGGTGATTGCCGGTTACGGTGCGCGGCTGGAGCCACGCCTGATCGGCCTGGGCCTGCAGGCCTTCGTCCGCGTGCAGCTGGAGAAGCACGACCAGCACGCCATCGGCGTGTTCGCCGACAGCGTCGTGGAATGGGATGAAGTGGTGGCCTGCCATGCGCTCACCGGCGACATGGACTACCTGCTGCACATCTACGTGCGCGACCTGGAGCATTTCTCCAGTTTCCTGCTCGACAAGCTACTCAATGCCGCCGGCGTTGCCGACGTCAATTCCAGCTTCGTGCTGCGCACGGTGAAGGACTTCCGCGCGCTGCCGCTGTCGCAGCTGGAGTAATGCGGATCGCAAACGCGATCACGTGGTGTAACCGCCCGGCGGTCGCTTACACGATCATTTCAACCCGGTAGAGCAGACCGTTGGTCGACCGCGCGACCACCCCAACCCGGTAGAGTCGACCGTTGGTCGACTGCGCGACCACCCCAACCCGGTAGAGCCGACCGTTGGTCGGCCGCGCGACCACCCCAACCCGGTAGAGTCGACCGTTGGTCGACTGTGCGACCACCCCAACCCGGTAGAGTCGACCGTTGGTCGACTGCGCGGAAACCAACATCAGGAGCAGCCGACCAACGGTCGGCTCCACCGGCGGCGGGGCGTCAGCCCTCGCACTTCTCCTTGCGCCCCATCAGCCGGCCCACGCGCGAGGGTGCATCACACTTGGGCTTGGGCGGCGGCGGGGCGAGCGCGGCGGCGCGCGCGCGCTGCAACTGCTGCACCTTGGCGCGGATCTGCGGCATCACCGCCATCGCCGCTTTCTCGCCTTCCAGGATCGCGTTGTTGCGCTGGCTGAAATCGGCCGCGCCAATGTCCAGCACCTTGGGCCGGATGATGATGTCCGCGCGCGCCAGTTCCTGCTCGCCCAGGCGCTGGCCCATGATCGAGATCGACTGGTTGACGATGCCGAGCATGCCGGTGGGCGCCTTGCCGCTGGCCTTGCTGGAGATGTCCACGGCGATCACGATGTCCGCGCCGAGCTGGCGCGCGGCATCCACCGGCACCGGGCTGACCACGCCGCCATCGATGTAGTTGCCCTTGCCGATCTTCACCGGCTCGAACACGCCCGGGATGCTGCTGGAGGCGCGCACCGCCTGGCCGGCGTTGCCGCGCACGAAGATCGCCCGGTCGCCGGTTTCCAGCTGGGTGGCCACCGCGGCGAACGGCTTGGCGAACTTCTCGATCGGGCGGTTGCCGACCTGGGTGTTGACGTAGTCCTGCAGCTTCTGGCCCTGCACCAGGCCGCCGGAGAACAGGCGCACATCGCGGATGCTGGTCTCGTCCAGGGCCACTGCCTTGGACTGCATCTGGAACGCGTCCATACCGCTGGCATACAGCGCACCGACCACGCTGCCGGCACTGGTGCCCGACACCACCACCGGCTCGAAGCCATTGGCCTCGAGCATCTTGATCACCCCGATATGCGCAAAACCCTTGGCCGCACCGCCACCCAGTGCGATGCCGATCCTGACCGGCTTGGCCTGCGCCACGGGCGTAGCCACCGGCGGCGGGGTCGGGCGGACCGGATCACCGCCGCAGCCGGCCAGCAGGCCGAGCAGGGCAACGGACAGCGTCAGGCGGGTGCGGCGCAGTGATTTCATCGGGGTGTCTGCAGGTGAATAGGCAACGGAGGGCGCCAGCATACCGAAGCCACGGCGGGCCGGGCGGGACACGGCAGCGCTTATTCAGCGCCGCGCTGGCCCAGGCGGCGGCTTCGTGCATCGGAGGAGGCCTGCCGCGTGTGCGCTTCCGGCAACCATCAGGGAATCTGCGAACCGCGTCCACAACGACATGGCCGAATCCTGCTAATGAATGACCGCAATTTGCGACGCTGTTGTTGTACTGCAACAATTGTCTGGTAGCGCCGGTCCACCACCCCTCCCAACACAGCCTAATCGCCATGTTCCCGAACCGCACTGCCCACGGCCGGTTTCCGTCCGTGCACCCGCTCGTCCTCGCTCTGACCGCCCTGCTGCCATTGACGGCCGCAGCCCAGGAAGCACCCGCCGCCAAGGATCCGGTCGCCCTCGATACCCTGCAGGTGACGGCCCAGCGCCGCGTGGAAAACGCCAAGGACGTGCCGGTGTCGATCTCGGCCATCCAGGGCGAGAAGCTCGATGTGCTCGGTTCGGCCGGCGACGACATCCGCTTCCTGGCCGCGCGCGTGCCCAGCCTGAACATCGAATCGTCCTACGGTCGTGCCTTCCCGCGCTTCTACATCCGCGGCCTGGGCAACACCGATTTCGATCTGAATGCCTCGCAGCCGGTGTCGCTGGTGTATGACGACGTAGTGCAGGAAAGCCCGCTGTTGAAGGGCTTCCCGCTGTTCGACCTGGCCGGCGTGGAAGTGCTGCGCGGCCCGCAGGGCACGCTGTTCGGGCGCAACACGCCGGCCGGCGTGGTCAAGTTCGATTCGGCGCGCCCGTCGCAGGACGCCGACGGTTACATCAAGGTGGCCTACGGCAGCTACAACACCTGGAACACGCAGGGCGCCTTCGGTGGCCCGCTGACCGACCGCTGGTCGGCACGTGTGTCGGCGCTGTACCAGCGCCGCGACGACTGGGTCACCAACACCCGTGCCAACGCACCGGCACAGGGTTTTGAAGGCTACGACGAGGCCGCCGCACGCGTGCAGTTCCTGTACGAAGGCGACGACGTGGAAGCGCTGTTCAACCTGCACAAGCGCAAACTCAACGGCACCGCACGGCTGTTCCGCGCCAACATCATCAAGCCGGGCACCAACCAGCTGGTCGAGAACTTCGACCGCGATGAAGTAGCCACCGATGGCCAGAACTTCTCCGACCTGGAAACCTGGGGCGGCAGCGCGCGCCTGAAGTGGGACCTGGGCCGGGTGACCCTGCACTCGATCACCGGCTATGAGACCGCCGAATCGCTCAACCATGGCGATATCGACGGGGGTTACGGCGCGGCGTTCCTTGGCGCGGGCAACTACGGTCCGGGCTTCATCCCGTTCCCGTCCGAGTCGGCCGATGGCCTGCCGCACCACCGCCAGTGGACCCAGGAATTCCGCGTGGAATCCAACGAATGGGGCCGTCTGGACTGGCAGGCCGGCGTGTTCTACTTCGATGAAGACGTCACCATCGACAGCTTCAACTACGACTCGCTGACCCCGGGCAATCCGCAGACCGGCCACGCAGTGCAGCAGCAGCGCAACAAGGCCTGGGCGGCGTTCGCCTCCGGCGATTTCGACGTGACCGAGCGCTTCAAGCTGCGCGGTGGCGTGCGTTACACGCAGGACAAGAAGGACTTCAGCGCCAGCGTGCTGCAGGCCGTGTCCGGTGGTACGCCGGTGAGCGGCCCGTACATCGCCAAGACCGATGTCGACGATGTCAGCTGGGACCTGAGCGGTGTCTACAAGATCACCGACAACCTCAACGCGTATGCGCGCGTGGCCAAGGGCTTCCGTGCACCGTCGATCCAGGGCCGGTTGGCCTTCGGTGGCGTGTCGCAGGCCGATTCGGAGAAGGTGATTTCGTACGAGGCCGGCATCAAGGCCGACCTGTTCGACCGTCGCGCGCGCCTGGGCTTCAATGTGTTCCGCTACAACGTCGACGGCCAGCAGCTGATCGCGGTGGGCGGCAGCAACAACACCGCCACCCTGCTCAACGCCGACAAGACGTTGGGCCAGGGCGTGGAGCTGGACGTCGAAGCCTACCTGACCGACCACGTCCTGCTCACCTTGGGCAGCAGCTACAACGACACCGAGATCAAGGACCGCGACCTGGCGGTGGCGATCTGCGGCGGCGGCTGCACCATCACCGACCCGACCACGGTCATCGATGGCGGCACCTACGCGCTGGTCAACGGCAACCCGTTGCCGCAGGCGCCGAAGTGGATCCACAACCTGACCCTGCGTGCCGGCTTCCCGCTCAACGATGCCAGCGAGCTGTACGTCTACACCGACTGGGCCTACCGCAGCGAGGTCAACTTCTTCCTGTACGAGTCGCCGGAGTTCCGCGGCCGCTCGTCGCTGGAAGGTGGCCTGCGCCTGGGCTACAACTGGGATTACGGCCAGTACGACGTGGCCGTGTACGGCCGCAACCTGACCGACCAGGTCCGGGTGGTCGGCGCGATCGACTTCAACAACCTCACCGGCTTCCTCAACGAGCCGCGCACGTTCGGCGTGGAGTTCACCGCGAAGTTCTGATGCAACGTCACATGTCGTGAAAAACCAGGAACGGCGCGGAGAGATCCGCGCCGTTCTTCGTTGATGGCCTCCGCCATTTCGCCGCTTCGGTAGCGCCGACCGTTGCTCGGCGCTGCACGCTGTCGATCAGCAGCGCGAGCAGCCGACCAACGGTCGGCTCTACCGGTAATGCACTGCCGTCGGCAGGCGTCGCGTTACAGCGCGCTCGCCGGTCGCACCTTCAACACCGCCTCTTCGGCCGCGCAATCCCGCGCGGAATGCAGCCCCGCCTTGCGCGCGGCGGCGATCTCCTTGCGCGCGGCCAGCAGGTCCTTGTTGAACGCGGCGTTGTCGTGCAGTCGTGCCACCGCGGCGGCGCCCATGAAGCGACCTTCCAGGATGTCGCTCTGCCAGTGCACGTTGCACACCAGGCGGCTCTCGCCGTAGTTGCGGCCGCGCGCCTGGATGGCGTCGGCGCGATCGGGGACGATCTCGGACAGTATCAGCGCCCAGGTCCAGCCGATCGACGTGTGGCCGGACGGATAGGAGCCATTGCCGCGCAGGTCCTTCTCGTCTTCCGGCGAGCAGGTCGGCTCGTTGTTGACCATGAACGGACGCGCGCGCTGGTAGTGCTTCTTGGCCGTGCGGGTGGCGGCACTGGCATCGATCCGGCTGCGCTCGAGCAGGCGGTACAACGCCGGGGTCTTCACTGCATCCACGTCCACGTCGATGGCGCAGGAGAACTGGTTGGCACCGGCCGGGAAGCCCAGTTCGGCGTCGCGATGGGCCTGCGCGAAGCGCGGGCTGCCGCGCAGCGCTCGGGCTTGGCGACTGACCTGTTCGTCCAGCGCGAAGCCGGCCGAACCGGCCGCCGGCGGTGCGGGCACCAGTGCCAGGCTGTCCGGCACGGCATCCGACGGCAGGTAGCCGGTCGCCTTGGTGGTCACCGAAGCTTCCACCGCCGTCGCCCCGGGCGCAGCCGTCGTCGCACAGCCTGCCAGGGTCGCCAGCAGGGCGGTGGCCAGCAGCGGGCGCAGAAGTGCAGGAGCGCGCAGGGACGAAGGCATCGGCAGGTCTCGAAGAGGGGAGAGCCGCATGATCGCAGCTTCACCTGGCCGCGACAGTGGCCGTTGGTCATGTGGCCAGATCCGGCACGGCCGGCGCTTGGATAACGGAAACCCGCTACTGGTTCACGGTTTTCAATGGAGGCGCGACATAGTTTCGCCAAAGGCGCCATCACTCGTCATATCTCTATGGATAGATGCACTACATGGCAACGCGGTAGCGCCGGTCATCAGGGGGATCACCTGCAAGGGAGCAAAACGGATGCGAAGCAACGCGGGAAGGACGGGCGGTGGACTCGCCCTGGGCTTGATGCTGGCGTGCGGGAGCGTGCACGCGGCCGATGTGGTGGGGGTGGCGTTCGTGCACGGCACCGGCAAACAGACCGATGCGCGCACGGACTACTGGCAACCGGCGATCATCGACACCGTGCGCCAGGGGCTGCCTGACAGCAGCAACTACACGGTGGTGAACTGCGATTTCGAACAATACATGTGGAAGCCCGAAGCGGCCGGCTGCCTGGCCGGGCAATTGACCAGCTTCATCAACACCCGGGGCATCACCAGGCTGGTGGTGATCACCCATTCCAACGGCGGCAACGTGGTGCGCTGGATCCTGTCCAATCCCACCTACGACAGCCGCTATCCAAAACTGATCCAGACCATCAGCAAGGTCACCGCGCTGGCGCCGTCCTCGGCCGGCACGCCGCTGGCCGATGCCGCGCTCAACGGCAACACCTTCGAGACCTCGGTGGGCTGGCTGCTGGGCTACAAGAGCGATGCCGTGCGCCAGCAGCAGGTGGGGCACATGGCCACCTACAACGCACAGAATCTGTACGGCACCGCCGGGCGGCCGGCGTTGCCGAAGACCTTCCGCGTGGTGGTCGGCTCGGACGTGGAATCGGCGGTGTGGGACAGCAACAGCTACTGCGGTGGCTACGCGCAGAACGTGGGCCTGGAGTTCACCCAGAACTGGTTGAACAGCTGCTCCGATGGGTTCCTGGAATGCAGCAGCCAGAAGGCCGCCGGCAGCCTGTGGTTCACCGACAAGGCGCGCACCAAGGGCGCCGAACCGCTGAGCCACAACCAGAGCCGCCGCGAGTGCTTCGGCCTGGGCACGATCCTGCGCAACGACCTGACCCTGTGAGGAGTACACCATGACGTCAAGACTGATGATTGCCGCCGCCGTCGCCGCGGCGATGGTGGCACTGCCCCTGCAGGCCGCACAGCCGTTGCTGCCGGCGCGCAGCAGCGACCAGGTGGCACCGCGCGTGGAAACCGCGCCGCTTTCCGGCGATGCCATCGAACGTGCGCCGGTGACCTTTGCCTGGGCCCTGGATCCGACGCAGGCATTGGCCGCCCCCGTCCCGTTCGTGGCCAGCAGCCGCAGCTACTGGGAGATGGTGGATGCCGTCACGTTGCAGCGTGGCCTGGACCTGCCGCTGACCGCCCCCGATGCGGTTATCCAGGTCAGCCCGGTACAGGGCGCGCGCGCATTGGCGCCGGAGCAGTGGGAGGTCCGCGATCCGGCCGGGGTGCTGGCGGTGGACAAGGTAGTCGACGCGCAGCAGTTGCGTGCCGCGGGCATGCGCGTGGGGCAGGGCAGCGCGATGGTGCGCACCGGCAGCAGTGCGGCGGTGGGCAACTACCGGCTGCAGAGTGCGCAGGCCCAGGGCCGCTACKTGGTGCAGGTGCTGGAACCCAACAGTACGTTTGCACTGCAACTGCAGGCCGACCGCCAGCAGGTCCTGGCCGGCGGCAGCGTGGCACTGACCGCGCGGTTGCTCGATGACGGCGGCAGCGCCGCGCTGGCCACCGGC
>NZ_JBFULB010000018.1:0-25423 GCF_056400545.1 Stenotrophomonas sp. P5_A8
TGGGTCTGCAGCAGGCGCGCAGCCAACTCGGGGTGTCCGGGCAGCAGGTCGGCGTCACCGTGCTGCGGAACGTAGTCCATCAGCCCGGCGTCGAGCGCGGCGTCGAGGTCGCCATCGAGCACCAGTTGCAGCAGGCGCGCGGGCAGGGTGGGATCGGCGTGCGGCATGGTTCAGCGGTTCTGGAACACCGGCGGGCGCCGGGCAAGGAACGCCGAGGTGCCTTCGCGCATGTCTTCGGTGGCGAACATCAAACCAAACTGCGCGCTCTCGTATTCGAGCCCTTCGCCCAGCGCGCATTCGCCGCCGACGTGGATCGCGTCAAGAATGCCGCGCAGCGCCAGCGGCGCGGCCGTGGCCAATTGCGACGCCACTGCGTCCACGCGCGCGTCCAATGCCTCCACGCCGACCACTTCATTGACGATGCCCAACTGCAGGGCGCGCGCGGCGTTGATCGGGCTGCCCAGCAGGCACAGTTCCAGCGCGGCGGCGCGGCCGCACAGGCGCAGCAGGCGCTGGCTGCCGCCGAAGCCGGGAATCAGCCCCAGATTGATCTCCGGCTGGCCCACCTTGGCGGTTTCGACGGCGATGCGCAGGTGGCAGGCCATGGCCAGTTCCAGGCCCCCGCCCAGCGCAAAACCGTTGATCCGGGCGATCACCGGCTTGGGCATGCGCTCGATGCGGCGCATCAATTGTTGGCCCAGCAAGGAGAAGTCACGTCCCTGAACCGGGCTCAGTCCGYTCATTTCGGCGATGTCGGCACCGGCCACGAAGGCCTTCGGGCCGGCGCCGGTCAGCACCACCACGCGCACTTCGGGGTCGGCGGCGGCAGCGGCGAATGCGGCGTCCAGGCCTTGCAGCGTGGCCCGATCGAGGGCATTGAGCTTGTCCGGCCGGTTTACCGTCACGGTGCGGACGGCGCCGGCATCGGCAACGTGGACAGGATCGGGGGCGATGGGGGTGTCGGCCACGGCGGGGCTCCTGAAAAACGTTAAAAAAAAGTGATGTTGAACTCTTGAAACGAAGTCAGGTCAGAGCCTGCGTCGTTAGTGGCGAATCAACGTTGCGGCGGCTATCCTAACCCGTCGCCTCAGGGCGGCCCAACGCGTCCTGAGTTACCACCCCTGGAGAAAAGTTTGATGAAGTTGCGTTCTATCGCGGTCGCCGTCGCGGCCCTGGCCCTGACGGGCAATGCCTTCGCCCAGGACACCTCGTCCGAAAAGGGCAAGCTGAGCTATTACTTCGGTTACGACTACGGTAACAACCTGGCTGAACTCACCGCACGCGGCGAGCAGCTGGACATCAACTCGGTGGTGAAGGGCCTGCAGGATGCCTACGCCAAGAAGCAGCCGTCGATCACGGCCGAGCAGTTGAAGCCCGCCGTCGAAGCCTTCCAGAAGCGCGAGCAGGGCCGTGCCCAGGCCGCCAAGGCCGAGTACGAGAAGGCTGCCGCCGAGAACAAGACCAAGAGCACCCAGTTCCTGGCCACCAACAAGGCCAAGGCCGGCGTTCAGGCGCTGCCGAGCGGCGTGCAGTACCGCGTGATCGAAGCCGGCAAGGGCGCCAAGCCGACCCAGGCCAGCACCGTGCAGCTGGAAGTCGCCGGTCCGTATCCGTACGGCACCCGTCCGGCCGATGCCCGCCCGGCGCAGCAGATTCCGTCGATCAAGGTCAGCGAAGTCGAAATGAAGGCCATGCGCGAAGTGCTGCTGCAGATGCCGGCCGGCTCGAAGTGGGAAGTCACCCTGCCGCCGGAACAGGCCTACGGTGCCGACCCGCGTACCCCGTTCCCGCCGAACGTGGCCGTGCAGTTCGAAATCAAGCTGATCAGCGTCAAGTAAGAACAGCGTTACACCCCAGCGCGCCGGTAGTTTCTACCGGCGCGTTTTTGTTTCCGGCATAAACGGGTACCGCCGCATCCGCGTCCAATGGCGTTACTGTTGTCCGGTGACTATCTGCGAACATTCCACCCATGCCATACCCACGCCCTGCATCGGTCTGTGCGCACTGGATCGCGCCGGTTACTGCCAGGGCTGCCTGCGCAGCGTGGATGAAATCACCCGCTGGTCAACCATGAGCCGATACGAACAGAACCACGTCATGCAGCACACGCTGCCGCTGCGCGAGCAGTTGCGGCAGGCACTGCGTGGCTCGCCGGTGGAACACGAGCGCCTGCTGCGCGCGCTGCATCCACTCGACCAGCCGCCCACCGGCGATGGCTGGAACCGCAGCGAACTGATCGACCTGTTGCCGCCCGGCCCGCCGGTCGAGGCGGCGGTACTGGCCGGCATCGTGCCGCGGGCCGGCGGTGCGCAGGTGATCCTCACCCGCCGCACCGAAACCCTGCGCCATCACGGCGGGCAGGTCGGTTTTCCCGGGGGGCGCACCGAGCCGGACGATCGCGATGCAGTGGCTGCGGCGCTGCGCGAGAGCCAGGAAGAAATCGCGCTGCCGCCCGAACAGGTACAGGTGCTGGGTTACCTGGATCCGTTCGTGACCATCACCGGTTACCGGGTGATGCCGGTGGTGGCGGTGATCGATCCTGCCTTCGTGGCGGTGCCGCAACCGGAGGAGGTCGCCGACGTATTCGAAGTGCCGCTGGCCTATCTGATGGAGCCGGCCAACCTGCACCAGATCGAGATCGAACACCGCGGGCGCATCCGCCACGTCCTGGAATATGGCTGGCCAGGGCAGCGCATCTGGGGTGCCACCGCCGCCATCCTCTACAACCTGCGTCGCCGCCTGGAGCAGACCCCATGAATGCCGACATCCCTGCCTGGACCACCGTGGTCGATGTGGCCAGCCTCAACGCCGTGCTGGGGCAGGAGCACACCCGCGTGATCGACGCACGCGCCACCGCCAGCACCGCGATTCGCGTGGTCGACGCGCGGTTCGCGCTGGCCGATCCGCAGTCCGGCGCGCAGGCCTACGCGCAGGGACATATCCCCGGTGCGCTGCATGCCGACCTCAATCGCGACCTGGCCGACATGGGCAAGGTCGGTCACGGCCGCCACCCGCTGCCGGACGAGGCCGTGTTCGCCGCCACGCTGGGCCGTTGGGGCATCGCCGCCGATACCCAGGTGGTGGTCTACGACGCCGCTGACGGCAGCATGGCCGCCGCACGGCTGTGGTGGCTGCTGCGCCTGATCGGGCACCGCCGGGTGGCGGTGCTCGACGGCGGCCTGGCCGGGTGGCAGGCCGCCGGCCTGGCGGTGACCACCGACATTCCCGTCGTCGCCCCCGTGCCGACCTATCCGGGCCGGTTCGATCGCGACCAGATCGCCTCGGTCGGCGAAGTCGCCGCGCGTCTGAAGCACGCGCCGGGCTGGTTGCTCGACGCGCGCGCGGGCGAACGCTTCCGCGGCGAAGTGGAACCGCTGGACCCGGTCGCCGGGCATGTGCCGGGCGCAGTCAATCGTCCGTTCGCGCTCAACGTGCATGACGGACGCCTGCGCACCGCCGCGGATCTGCGCGCGGCGTTGCAGCCGGTGATCGGCACGCACCCGCCCGAGCAGGTGGTGCTGATGTGTGGTTCGGGCGTCACCGCCTGCCACTTGCTGCTGGCGATGGAAGTGGCGGGCCTGGCCGGCGCGCGCCTGTATGCCGATTCGTGGAGCGGCTGGGTCAGCGATTCCACCCGTCCGGTCGCGACCGGCGCCTGACACCCCGGACCGTCCGAGGGGGGCGTGGCCCGACGCGCTCAGCCGCGCAGTTCGCGCAGCGGCGCGGCCGCCAGCACCCGCGGCCAGGGGAACAGCGGACCGGGGTCGCGCTTGCGCGGCACGCGCCGTTCCGGGTCGTCGCTGGCCACTTCTTCGCGCGTATCCAGCCACTCGTGGCCGGCGATGTGCCGCAGGCCGGGCAGGGCATCGCACAGGTAATGCAGCAGGTCGATCAGTGCGGCGATCTGCGCGTCGGTGTAGGGCTCGTCCATGGCCTGGTGGCGCGAGTCCAGCCAGTGCGGGTAGCGGCCGCGGTTGACCAGTTCGATACCGATCGAGCGCGGGTTGTAGCCGCTGACGTGGTGCGCTACGCGGTCCAGCGCCACGTACTGCACGATGCGGCCATCGCGGTCGATGTAGAAGTGGCCGCTGTTGCCGCTGCCACTGGCGTACAGCACGCGCTCGCCGTAGTCGCGCGCCATTGCCAGATCCGGAAGTTCGGTGCAGTGGATCACCACCAGATCAACCTGTTCCGGCGCACGCGCGGCCAGGCGATCCTGGTAGGGCAGGGGCTGCAGATCGATCAGGGGTGGGACGCGCTGGGGCATGCGCCGATGCTAGCATTCAGGGCATGACTGCCTACATCGAATCCCACCCGGTGCGCGCATGAGCCGCGGCCACTGCATCCTTTCCCACGGCTTTGAAAGCGGCCCGGACGCCACCAAGGTGACCGCGCTGGCCGAGGTCGCCCAGCGCCTGGGATGGACCCACGAACGCCCGGACTACACCGACCTGGATGGCATGCGCGAGGTCAGCAGCGTCGGTGACGTGCGCGCCCGCCTGCAGCGCCTGCTCGGTCGGGCCGCCACGGCCGCCGAGCGCGGCCCGGTGGTGCTGGCCGGTTCCAGCCTGGGCGCCTACATCGCGGCGATCGCCTCGTTGCAGGTGCCCACCGCCGGCCTGTTCCTGATGGTGCCGCCCACCACGATGGGCCCGATGCCGCCGCTGGACGCCGCCCGCGTGCCCACCAGCGTGGTCCACGCCTGGCACGACGAGCTGATTCCGCCGGCACAGGTCATCGCCTGGGCACAGGCGCGCTCGGCGCGGCTGCTGCTGGTGGATGACGGGCACCGGTTGAACAACCACGTCGCGGCCTCGGCGAAGGCGTTCGAGGAACTGCTGCTGTCGCTTTGAGGGCGTAAGGGCCGGGGTGCTGGGAGATCGTGGCGAGCCGGCCAGCGGCCGGCACTCCCCTGGCAAGGCGTTCCCGGCCGCCTCACGTACAATGCCCATCCCGGCCCTCGCGCCGGACTGCTTGCCGTGCCCGTGGGCACCCCCTTTCCGCTGACCTGCGATACCGATTCCGTGAAATTCTTTGTTTCCTGCGCCAAGGGCCTGGAGTACCTGCTCGCCGACGAACTGCTGGCGCTTGGCCTGGAGAAGGCCACCGCCACCATTTCCGGTGTGAATGCCGAGGGCGAGCTGCCGCAGGCGCTGCAGGTCGTGCTGTGGTCGCGCCTGGCCAGCCGCGTACTGTGGCCGCTGACCGAGTTCGACTGCCCCGACGAAGGTTCGCTGTACCAGGGCGTGGCGGCGATGGCGTGGGAAAAGCACATCAGCCCCGAGCTGACCCTGTCGGTGGACGCGCACGTGTCCGGTACCGAGATCACCCATGCGCGCTTCGCCGCGCAGCGGGTCAAGGACGGCGTGGTCGACAGCCTGCGGTCGCAGGGCCTGGAGCGTCCATCGGTGAACACCGAGTTCCCCGACGTGCGCATCAACCTGTCGCTGCGCAAAGGCCGGGCCACCATCTCCATCGACCTGGGCGGCGGCCCGATGCACCGCCGTGGCTGGCGCATGGCGCAGAACGAAGCGCCGCTGAAGGAAAACCTGGCCGCGGCCGTGCTGCTGCGCGCCAACTGGCCGAAGATCCACCGTGAAGGCGGCGGCCTGCTCGACCCGATGTGCGGCAGCGGCACGCTGCTGATCGAAGGCGCGCTGATGGCCGCCGACGTCGCCCCGGGCCTGCAGCGCCACGGCAGCATTCCGCCGAGCCGCTGGCTGGGCTTCGACCGCGATGCCTGGAACACCCTGATGGCCGCGGCGCGCGAGCGCGAAACCGCCGGCCGCACCGCGCTCAAGCAGGTCATCCACGGCAGTGACATCGACCCGCATGCGATCCGCGCCGCCAAGGAAAACGCGGAAACCGCCGGCGTTGCCCATGCGATCTGGTTCGGCGTGCGTGACATCACCGACGTGCAGGTGCCGCCGCAGGAAACCGGCTGCGTGGTCTGCAACCCGCCCTACGACGAGCGCCTGGCCGCCGATGCGGTGCTGTACCGCCGGCTGGGCGATGCGCTCAAGCGCGCGGTGCCGCAGTGGCGCGCCAGCCTGCTGTGCGGCAGTGCCGACCTGGCCTTCGCCACCGGCCTGCGCGCCAGCAAGAAATACCAGCTGTTCAATGGCGCCATCGAGTGCGCGCTGATCGTCTGCGACCCGATCGCCGTGCCGCAGCGCGAAAACGCCAGCCAGCCGCGTGAGCTCAGCGAAGGCGCGCAGATGGTGGCCAACCGCCTGCGCAAGAACATCAAGAAGTTCAAGAACTGGCGCGCCCGCGAGGCCATCACCTGCTACCGCGTCTACGACGCCGACCTGCCTGAGTACGCGGCCGCCATCGACGTGTATGAAGAAGATGCCGGCGCGGGCCGCACCTTCCTGCACGTGCAGGAATACGCCGCCCCGGCGACCATCCCCGACGTGGACGTGCGCCGCCGTCGCAACGAGCTGCTGTCGGCCGCGCGCGAGGTGTTCCAGGTGCCTGCCGAGCAGGTCGCGCTGAAATCGCGCGAACGCGGCAAGGGCGGCAGCAAGTACGGTCGTTTCGAACAGCGCGGCGAGTTCGTGCTGGTCCGTGAGAACGATGCGCTGCTGCGCGTGAACCTGTTCGACTACCTCGACACCGGCCTGTTCCTGGACCATCGCCCGCTGCGCTGGCACATGGCCCAGGAGGCGATCGGCAAGCGCTTCCTCAACCTGTTCTGCTATACCGGCGTGGCCAGCGTGCAGGCCGCGGTGGCCGGTGCCGCCTCGACCACCAGCGTGGACCTGTCCGGCACCTACCTGCAGTGGTGTGCCGACAACCTGGCACTCAATGGCAAGGGCGGCAGCGCGCACCAGCTGATCCAGGCCGATGCACTGGCCTGGCTGGAAGCCGAGCGCCATCGCTTCGACGTGATTTTCTGCGATCCGCCGACCTTCTCCAATTCCGCGCGTGCCGAAGATTTCGACGTGCAGCGCGAGCACGTGCGCCTGCTGCGTGCGGCCGTGGCGCGGTTGAGTCCGGAGGGCGTGCTGTACTTCTCCAACAACTTCCGCCGCTTCAAGCTGGACGAAGAAGCGATCAAGGAATTCGCCGAGTGCAAGGAGATCTCCGCCGACACCATCGGCGAGGATTTCGAACGCAACCCGCGCATCCATCGCGCCTGGGAACTGCGCCGCTACGGCGCATGATGGACGGGGCTGCCATGGACGACAGCGCCMTCCACGCCGACGGACTCGTCCTGCGTCCTTTCGAGGATGTCGATGCCGTCGGTTTCGCTGCGGCGGTGCGCGAGTCGGCCGCCGGCATGCAGCGTTGGATGCCGTGGTGCTCGGTCGATTACAGCGCCGACCAGGCGCTGCAATGGTTCCAGGCCTGCCGCGAGGGCATGCTGGCGGCGACGGCGTACGAGTACGGCGTCTTCGACCAGCGGACGGCCGCATTCGTGGGCGGCGCCGGATTGAACGCGATCCGGCACGATCATCGCTTCTGCAACCTGGGCTACTGGGTACGGCAGTCACGGCAGGGCGAAGGCATCGCCACGCGCGTCGTGCAGGCACTGGCGGCCCAGGCGTTCGGGCCGCTGCAGCTGCAGCGGGTGGAAATCATCGTGGCGGTGGGCAACCTGGCCAGCGAACGGGTGGCGGTGAAATCCGGTGCGCTGCGCGAAGGCGTGGCCCGCAACCGGCTGGTCATCGATGACCGCCCCGCACCGGCGCACGTGTTCTCCCTGGTGCCCTGACCGGGTAACCCCGTTGCGCCGGCCACAGCCCGGCACGGCGTGCAGATCCCTGATCCGTCACGCCTGCCCGGCGGCTGGGTGAGCCCGTAGAGCCGACCGTTGGTCGGCTGCTGTCCGCGCAACACCGATCACCGGGCACAGCCCGGCACCGCGTGAAGATCCCTGATCCGTCACGCCTGCCCGGCGGCGGGTGACCCCGTAGAGCCGACCGTTGGTTGGCTGCCGTCCGCGCAACACCGATCACCGGGCACAGCCCGGCACTACGAGTCAGCGCGCGACCAGCGCCACCGCCAGCCCCACCACCGGCAACGCCCACGCCAGCGGCGCGATCCAGCGCGGCCGGAACGGGTACAGCCCAAAGGCGATCAGCATGCCGCTGACCGTCATCGCGCCCAGCCACACCACCGGGCCGGCGGCCCAGCCGTGGTCCCACACGCACAGCGCGAACGCCAGCGTCAGCAATGCCCAGCCCAGCGATCGCCACAGGCGCATGCGTGCCGGCGTGGCCGCCGCCTTGCCGTGCAGGTCGAGCTGGTGCTTGTCCATCGCCAGCGACAGCGCGGTGAACGCGGAGAAACTCACGGTGATGGCCAGCAGCATCATGCGTTGACCTCCGCGCCCGCGCTTTCCCGGGCCTTGGCCGCCGCCGCCGCCGCGGCCTGGCGCTTCTTCTTCTCGGCCGCGCTCAACGCCGGCTGCCAGCGCTGCATGCGCAGGCCGCAGTACGCCAGCATCGCACCGAAGGCGAGCATCATCAGGTCGAACCCGGCCAGCACCCAATCACCGTTGCGCAGGGTCACGCCCAGATGCGCCTGCGTGGTGAGCGCATTGAGCACCGGAATCAACGCGAACAGCGCCGCGCCCAGGTACAGCTGCCATGCCCACATCAACCGCTTGGGCCAGATGAAGGCGGCCAGCAGCGCCGCGCCCCACGCGTAGAAAAATACGTTGGCTTCGGCGTCGGAACGCTCGGCCATCTGTACCGGCAGCAGCCGGTTGCCCCAGAAATAGGCGGCAAACGCGATCGGCAGGCCGGCCACCGCGCCGATGTTGAGCGCATCGACCAGGCGCAGGCCGAAGCCGATCTTCCCGGACTTGGCATGCTTGGGACGTTCCTTCACCGCCCACAGCACCACGCCGCTGGCCACCATCAGGCAGCCGATCAGCCCGGACACGAAGAACAGCGCGCGCAGCCCCCAATCGGCGAAGCGCGCCAGGTGCAGGCCGTACATCACCCCGCGGGTCTGGGTGGCGCCACCGGACAGCGGGCTGGCCTCGATCAGTTCGCCGCTCACCGCGTCATAGCGCAGCGACGGGGTATCCACCGACAGGCGCTTGCCGTCGCGCTGGTACACATCGATCACCGCGTTGGCGCCACCGGGGTGGTACAGGGTGAACCCGCTGACCTGCGCGCCCTTCCATTCGGCGCGCGCGGCGTCCAACAACTGCTGGATCGGCAGCGCGGTGGCGGTGCCTTCGGTCGGGGTGTCGATGTCGGCCAGGCGCGCGAAGGCCTCGCTGAAGAACGCATCCTCATCCTTGGGGTAGGCCACGTTCACGCCCCACGGCAGGTACATGAACATCAGCGTGACGATGCCGGTGTAGGTGATCATCGCGTGGTAGGGCAGAGCCATCACCGCGCTGACGTTGTGGAAATCCAGCCACGACCGCAGGCCCTTGTCCTTGCGGAAGGTGAAGAAGTCCTTGAAGATTTTCTTGTGCGTGATCACCCCGGTGATGATCGCCACCAGCATGAACATCGCGCAGAACCCGACGAGATAGCGCGCCCACAGCACCGGGATGTAATGCAGGTCGAAGTGCAGGCGGTAGAAGAAATCGCCGCCCCGGGTTTCGCGCGCGGCCACTTCCTCGCCGGTGCCCGGGTCGACGGTGGCATCGCCGAAGCGGCCGCCGCCCCGGCGGCGACGTTTCTCGCCCTCCGCCGGTGGCTTGACCATCGATTCGGGATTGCGCCAGAACATCCGCATCGCCGGGTTGCGCGGGTCGGGCAGGGTGACGTTCCAGCTCTCGGCCGGTGGCGCCTTGTGCTGCAGGAAGGTGATCGCGCGCGCGGCGGCGACCTCGCCGGTCACCGTGCTGCGCGGCAGTTCCGGGCGCATCCAGCGGCTGATTTCCTCGCGGTAGTAGCTGGCGGTGCCGGCCATGAAGATCAACAGCAGCAGCCAGCCGACCAGCAGGCCGGTCCAGGTGTGCAGCCAGGCCATCGACTGGCGGAATCCGTTCTTCATGCGCCAGTCCTCAGCAGGGCGGTGCCGATCCAGAACGCGGCGGTGGGCAGGGCGATGCCCACCCAGGCGCGCAGCGCGGTGCGGGTGGCAAAGGCCCACAGTGCCGCGCAGGCGCACAGCGCGATGGCCACCATCATGCCGGTCAGGACCGCCTGCCCGCGCGCGATGGGCAGGGCCACGGCGAAGAACATCGAACAGGTTGCCGCCAGCGCATAGCCCCCGAAGATGGCGGCCAACGATCGCGACAGCACCCCCAACCAGGGGCGGGCGAAGAAACTTCCGAAACGGCTGAACCAGCTGGCGTCAGGCGTGCTGTCCACGGGAACCTGCAATGTAGGGTCGATCAACGGACATCACCGGCCGCGGCCGGTGATGCATGGAATGGAGGCCGTCCGTGGCCGTGTCGCTGCACAGGGCAACGTTCCCTTGGAGAGCGGTTACAGCGTCCAGCGCAGGGTCACCATCACGTTGCGCGGCTCGCCCCAGTACACGCCGTTGTAGAAACCGACGTTGCTGTAGTACTTCTTGTCGAGCAGGTTGTTGATGTTGAGCTGCGCCGAGAAATTCGGGTTGAAGCGATAGCCGGCGAACACGTTGACCAGGTAGAACGCGTCCTGGGTGATCAGCGCCGATTCGGTGCGGCCACTGGTCAGGTAATCGGCGCGGGGCTTGGTGCTGTTGCGGTAGATCCTGCYCTGCCAGGTCACCCCGCCGCCCAGCGACAGCCGATTGTCTGCGCCGCCCGGACGCCAGCTGGTGTTGAGGCGGAAGGTATCGACCGGGTTGGTGGTGTTCTGCGCCACGCCGGCCTGGTTGCGCACGGTGGTATGGGCAAAGCCACCGGAGATGTTCCAGGTCTCGGTGATGCTGCCCTGGGTTTCCAGCTCCCAGCCCTTGACCTTGTTGCCCTTGCCGGTGGAGCGGTAGGCATCGGTGCCATCGGGCAACGCGCCCGGCGGTACCGTATCGTCCACCTCGGCTACGTTGTCCTTCTCGCCCTTGAAGATCGCGGCCGAGGCGTTGAGGCGACCGCCGAAGAACGCGCCCTTCAGACCGGCTTCCCACATGTCGCCGACCACCGGCTCGAGGTAGGTGTTGTTGCGGTCGCGATAGTTCTGCGGCTGGAAGATGTCGGTGTAGCTGACATAGGCGCTGACATCGCGGCTGACGTCGTAGATCACGCCCAGGTAGGGGGTGAGCGAATCGTCCGGCTTGTAGCCGCCGCGCGCGGTGCCGGTGAGCGTGCCGGCCGCGTCATGGGTGTAGGCCCAGGTGCGGGTTTCCCAGCTGCCGTAACGCGCACCGACCACCGCCAGCAGCGGGTCGGCCAGCTGCAGGCGCGCGGCCAGGTAGGCGGCTTTCTGCTTGAGCTCGTTTTCCGAGGACAGCCAGTCGTAACGGGTCWCCGGCAGCGGGGCGACATCGCCGGTCCAGTGGCGCCAGTCCGGGACCTGGCCGTAGGCACCGCTGTAGTCGTAGTCGGCGGCGGGCACTTCGCCCTTGCGCAYCGACTGGCCGATGCCGACCACCAGCTCATGCTCGCGGCCGAACAACTGGAACGGGCCGCTGGCGTTGAGGTCGAACACGTTCATCCGGCTGCGCTCGGCGAAGTGGGAGATGAAGCCGGACACGCCGGTGCCGTCCGCGCGCGGATAGCCCGAGGCGCCGTACCAGACATCGCCGTCGGTATCGCGTTTGGCCTGGGTGGCGGCCGCCTTGAGCGACCAGCCGTTGCCCAGCTGCTGTTCCAGCCGCGCGAAGGTGGTTTTCTCCACGATCGGCCAGCTGCTCCATGTGGCCGACAGGTTGGTCGAGCGCGGCAGGTTGGCGGGTTTGCCATCGGCGCCCCAGTACGGCACCACGCCCCAGGTGACGCCGGTGGTCCTGGGCGACTGGTAGTCATAGCCTACTTCCAGCAGGGTGCTGTCGCCGAGGTCTGCCTGGACGATGCCGTAGAACACGTCCTTGTCCAGCGCGTAGACATCGCGGAACGAATCGCTCTGCTGCTTGGCAGCGACAAAACGCGCACGCACGCGTCCATCCAGCGCGATGGGGCCACCGATGTCCGCTTCCAGGCGCTGGTTGCCCCAGCGGCCCACGGTGAGCCCGGCGCTCATCGCCACGTCTTTGGTCGGGCGCTTGCGCACCATGTTGATCGTGCCCGACGGGTCACCGGCGCCGGTGGTCAGGCCGGTGGCGCCGCGCACCACCTCGATGCGGTCGTAGATCACGCTGTCGGTGTTGGTCTTGAGCGACCCGCCGAACGTGTTGAGCATGCCGTCGATCTGGAAGTTGTTGATGGCATAGCCACGCGAGATGTAGCTGATGCGCTCGCTGTCGGTGACCGAGACATGCACGCCGGTGACCTGGCCCATCACGTCCGACAGCGCGTACAGGCCCATGTCATCCAGGCGCTGGCGGGTGACCACCGTGACCGACTGCGGCGTGTGGCGCAGCGACAGGTCCAGCTTGGTCGCGGTGCGCGCCTGCTTGACCGTGTATGAGGTGGGGATATCGCCGTCGGCAGTGACCTTGACCGTGTCCAGCGTGGTGGCGTCGGCCGGCGCGGCATCCGCCAGCGCCTTGGGCGCATGCCCGGCAAGCGCGGCGAGCAGGGCAAGGGCGAGCAGCGACGGTCGGGACAGCGGCGAGGCAGGTGCAGCAGACATGGCAGGCATTCCAAAGGGGTGAAGTGGCGTCATGCAATCCATTGCGGGCCGCGCTGGGCGCGACGCCACGTTGCCGGCGGCAACACCGGCAGGAACGGAATCGAAGCAGGGGATGTACGTGGGGCGCAGGCGGCGAGGCACGGCATGCGGCCTCGGGGCCGATAAGCTGGGCGTACACCCAGTGCTTGAATGATAGTCATTATCATTTCGTTCGGCAAGCATCCTGCATGGGTTCGACACGTCGGCGTGGCCATACTGGCGTCCCCACACACAGCAGGAAAATCGATGAGCGATCCGGTGGTGCTGCCTGCAATCGACGGGCGCACGCCTGCGCAACTGGCCGGCGACGAGGCCTGGTGGGCGCAGGTGCGCGCGCTGTACGACCTCACCGACGAGGTGGTGATGCTCGACAACGGCTACTGGGGCGCGATGGCGCGGCCGGTGCTGCAGGCCTACCAGCAGGCCACCGCGACAGTGAACGCCGGCAACGCCTGGTTCGGTCGACTGGCGTTCCCACCGCTGTTTGAACAGGCGCGGGTGCAGCTGGCGCAGGCGCTGGGCGTGGACACTGACGAAATCGCGCTGACCCGGGGTGCGACCGAGGCGATGCAGGCCTTGATCGGTGGCTACAACCGGCTCGGCCCGGGCGATGGCGTGCTGTATACCGACACCGACTACGACAGCATGATCAACGCGATGCAGTGGCTGCACGCACGGCGTGGCGTGGACGTGCAGCGCATCGTGCTGCCCGAGCCATTCGACCACRACGGCATCGTGGATGCCTACCGGCAGGCGCTGGCCCGCCACCCGCGTACGCGCCTGTTGCTGCTCACCCAGGTCAACCACCGCAACGGCATGCTGCTGCCGGTGGCCGAGATCGCCGCGCTGGCGCGTGCGGCCGGGGTGGAGGTGGTACTCGATGCCGCCCATGGGATCGGCCAGGTCGACACGCCGCTGCGCGCGCTGGGCGTGGATTTCGTCGGTATCAACCTGCACAAGTGGATCGGCGCCCCGGTCGGTGTCGGCGCGATCTACGTGCGTCGCGGACGGGTGCGCGATCTCGATCCCTACATGGGCGAGGCCGACCACGACGATATCGGCACCCGCATCCATACCGGCACGGTCAACTTCGCCGCCTACATGGCCTTGCCGGTCGCGCTCGAGCTGCACCAGCGGATAGGTGTGGCCAACAAGCGTGCGCGGCTGCTGCACCTGCGCAACCGCTGGCTGGATGCGCTGCGCGATGACGACCGGGTGCAATTGCTGGCGTCGGCCGATCCGCGCCTGTCCAGCGCCATTGCCTCGTTCCGGCTGCACGGCCAGACCACGATGGCCGACAACACCGCCATCGCCGAACGCATGGTCCGCCAGTCCGGTGTGTTCGTGCTTCCGCGCGAGGGTCTGGCGTCGGGCGCGTGCCTGCGCGTGACCCCGGGTATTTTCAGCACCCCGGCGCAGATGGACGCGTTGGTCGGGGCGGTGCGGGCGGCACTGGACTGAGCAGCATCAGATAACGCTAGGCGGTTCCAGCGGTTCGATGGTCAGCCGCACCCCCAACGCGCCGAGCACGCGCTGGACCGTGTCAAAACGCGGGTGTGCGCCCGGCTTCAGCGCCTTGTAGAGGCTTTCGCGGCCCAGGCCAGCAGCCTCGGCAACCTGCGACATGCCGCGCGCGCGGGTCACCGCCTGTAGCGCGTCCTGGAAATGCACGGCATCATCGGCCGCCAGCGCTTCGGTCAGGTACACCGCAATGGCGGCGTCGTCGACCAGATGATCGGCAGGGTCGAAAGCGAGGAGTGTGGGCTTGCGCATGGGGTAGGTCCTGGAGAGAGCAGCGTGGCATTCCGCGCTAGAGCTGGTCGGCAATCCGTTGCGCCTTCTGTATGTCCGATCCTTGGCTGTCCTTGTCGCCGGCGCACAACAGGATGATCAACTGCCTGCCACGCCGCGTGAAATACACGCGGTAGCCCGGGCCATGGTGAACACGAAGTTCGCTGACACCCCCGCCGACGGTCTTGACGTCACCGGCAAGGCCGTTGGCCAGCCGCTGGATCCGTTCTGCGATGACCGCGCGGGCGCGGGTGTCGCGCAATCGGCGCAGCCACCTGTCGAACGCCTCGGTTGCCTGCACCGATACCATAGGGGTAAAGTGTATCCATATGGATACAAAGTGCAACCGTCAAGGCTGACGGTGTCGTGCGCTCCCTCACCGCTTCGCGCACGCCCTCTTGATCTCGTCCTCGATGCGCGGCGGGGCGGGGCGGCCGAAGGCCTCGCCCATCTCGCGGCGCAGGCGCAGGTCCTGGCACTGCTCCGGATCGACCGAGCCGTCGATCACCGTGCCACGCACCGCCGGCTGGCCGCGGCCGGCATCGGCCTGCATGCGGCGGCGCGCGTCATACAACTCGCGCTGGGCGCGGGTGCGCTCTTCCCAGCTCAGGTTGGGGTCCTTGGTGATCGGCCGGGTCACGCCGGTGTCCTGCTCGGGCGGGCAGGGCTCGGTCTGGTAGATGGTCTGGCCGCCGGCCGCGCATTTGTACACGCGCCCGGCATGGGCACTGCTGGCCAGCGCGCACAGCGCCAGCGTCACGATGATCCGTCGCATCATTCCCCCTGTGGGCCACTCCAGCCCGGAATGCGCGGCAGAATACGCGAACTACTTCACAAAAACACCCGGTCAAATCGTCAGCCGGGGTGCCGCTGCTACCAGTGCATCCACACCGTCACCGCGTGCAGCAGCAGGCCGATCAGGCCACCGACCAGGGTGCCGTTGAAGCGGATGAACTGCAGGTCCCGGCCGACGCTCAGTTCCAGCTGTTCGACCAGGTGGCGCTCGTCCCAGCCCTTGACGGTCTGCGCGATGTGCTGGGTGACGCCCTCGCGCAACCGGCTGGTGAGGCGTTCGGCGCCGTCCATCAGATGCTGGTTGAGGGCGTCGCGCAGCGAGGGATCGTCCTGCAACGCCTGGCCGACCGAGGCCAGGCTGCGGCGCAGGTGACCGGCCAGCGCCGAGTCTTCGCTGGACAGGTCCGCGCGCAGGCTGGCGTGGATGCGTTCCCACAGCCCCTGCACGTAGTCCTGCACGGCCGGGTGGTCGATCACCTGCTGCTTGATCTGGTCGATCTTGTCGGCCAGCGCCGGGTCGCTGCGCAGGCGCTGGATGTAGTCGGCCAGCCAGGCCTCATAGTCCCGGCGCAGCGGGTGCTCGGGCTGGGCCAGAATCTGCTGCAGCTCCTCCAGCACCGCATGGGCCATGCGTTCGGCGAGGCTGTCGCCGATTTCATCGATCGGTTTGACCCAGTTGACCGTGCTGGCGAGCTTGGGCCATTCGCGCTGCAGGTAGCGCACGATCAGTTCGGAGGCGCGCTGCTTGACCGACGGGTTGTCCAGCCATTCGCTGACGCGGGTGAGGCCTTCGTCCAGCACGAGCTGGTGGCGGTTGTCGGCGGTGAGCAGGCCGAGCAGTTCGCCGGCGGTGGCCGCGGCGTTCCATTGCCGCAACTGCTGGATCACAAAGCCCTGGATGCTGCGCCGGACGGCGGCCTCGTCGAGGAAGTCCAGCGCCTGCAATGCCCAGCCGCGCGCCATGTCGGCGAGCAGTTTCGAGCGTGCCGGATCGGCCAGCCAACTGCCGAGCCGGCTGGCCGGGTCGAACACCTGCAGCCGCGCCAGCAGTGCTTTCGGTTCCAGGAACTGGTCGCGCACGAACACCGCCAGGCTGTCGGCGATGCGCTCCTTGCTGTGCGGAATGATCGCCGTGTGCGGGATCGGCAGGCYGAGCGGGCGGCGGAACAAGGCCACCACCGCGAACCAGTCGGCCAGCGCGCCCACTGCGGCCGCCTCGCAGAACGCCGAGACCCAGGCCCAGATGCCGCGTTCGCCCTGCCAGTGGCTGACCACGAAACCGGCCAGCATCGCCACCAGCATGGCCAGCGCGATCAGTTTGAGACGGCGCAGCTGGGCGCGGCGCGGGTCGGGCGGCGAAATGGTCGTCATGCCAACAGTCTAACCACCCCCGCATGATCGCCCGGTAGTGCCGGCCGCTGGCCGGCAACCACGCACACCCCACCGAAGAGCGGTAGTGCCGGCCGCTGGCCGGCAACCACGCCCACCCATCGAAGAGAGGTAGCGCCGGCCGCTGGCCGGCAACCACGCCCACCCCACCGAAGGTTCATGAACTTGCCGGCCAACGGCCGGCACTACCTCAGGCCTCGGCCAACTGCTTGCGCAGCGCGGCCAGCTGCTGGCGCAGTGCATCGTTCTCCAGCGTCAGCGCGATCACGCGCTGGCGCAGCTCGGCCGGGCCCTCGCCCAGCGCACTGAGCGCGTCAGCGATTTCCGCCTCGCGGCTGGGGGCGATCTCCATGCCGTCATCGGCGCTGTGCAGCACCTCCTGCACCGGCTTGCGCGGTTTGCGCTTGGCCTCGCGCACGCGCTTGGCGGCCTGCTTCAGCTCGTCCTTGCCGCCGACCGCCGCCGCGCGCTGCTCCGCTTCGGGCAGGTCAGCCACGGCCGCTGCCGCGCTGATCGAGATGACGCCGGTCTTGACCGCTTCCACCAGCTCCGGGGCGGCCTGCTTGTGGATGCGCTCGATCATCGTCACCTGGCTGCTGCTCAGCCGCGCCTCGCGCGCCATGTCGGCACGGCTGACCTTCGGCGCAGCGGCCCACGGCGGGCTGTCCTCATCGCTCTCGGGGCCGGCGTCGGCGATCTCGCCGTCGCTTTCCTTCTGCAGCTGGGCCTGCTCGATGCGGCGGCGCTCGGCCAGGATGTCGCGCTTGCGCAGCGCCAGCACGCCGCGCTGGAAGTCGGACACGCTGCGCCGACCCAGGTGCTGCTCGATCATCCACAGGTGCACATCATCCATCGACTGGAAGCGGGTGTTCTGCACGGTCTGGAACGGCAACCCGTGCTTCTGGCAGATGCCGAACCGGTTGTGCCCGTCCACCAGCACATCGCCCCACAGCACCAGTGCATCGCGGCAGCCTTCGGCCAGGATGCTGCGCTCCAGCGCGTCGTGCTCGTCGGGGGTCAGGGGATCGATGTAGGCCTTGAGTTCTTCTTTGACGACAATGTCCATGCAATCCGGTACGCGAGCGAAACGTGACCGACCATTGTAAGGATCGCGGCGGTCGCCGTCGTCGCCGCCCGATTCAGGCTCAGCCGGTGGCGCTGATCATGTCGCCCAGGATTTCCACGATACGGTCGATCTGCGCCTTGTCGATGATCAGCGGCGGCGACAGCGCGATCACATCGCCGGTGCAGCGCACCAGCAGGCCGCCATCGCGGAAGCAGCGTTCGAACACCTCGTAGCCGCGCGCGCCCGGGGCATCCTTGCGTGGCATCAGTTCCACCGCGCCGATCAACCCGAAGTTGCGGATGTCGATCACGTGCGGCAGCCCGCGCAGGCTGTGCAGCGCCGACTGCCAGTACTCGCCCAGCTCGATGGCGCGCTCGAACAGGTGGTCTTCGGCATACGTGTCCAGCGTGGCCAGCGCGGCGGCGCAGGCCAGCGGATGGGCCGAATAGGTATAGCCATGGAACAGCTCGATCGCCGCGGGCGGGCCCTGCATGAAGGCCGCATGCACCGTGTCCGAGACCAGCGTGGCGCCCATCGGCACCGCGCCGTTGGTGAGCCCCTTGGCCAGCGTCATCAGGTCCGGGGTGACCCCGAAGCGCTGTGCGGCGAAGGCGTTGCCGACCCGGCCGAAACCGGTGATGACCTCATCGAACACCAGCAGGATGTCGTGCTGGTCGCAGATTTCGCGCAGCCGCTGCAGGTAGCCCGGCGCGGGCAGGATCACCCCGGCCGAGCCGGCGATCGGTTCGACGAACACCGCGGCAATCGTCGAAGCATCGTGCAGCGCGATCAGCCGCTCCAGGTCTTCGGCCAGCTCGGCACCGTGCCGGGGCAGGCCGGGACTGAACGCGTTGCGTGACAGGTCCAGGGTGTGGCGCAGGAAATCGCTGCCGGCCAGCAGCGGCCCGAACGTCTTTCGGTTGTTCGGCAGCCCGCCGATCGACATACCGCCGAAACCGACCCCGTGGTAAGCCTTCTCGCGGCCGATGAAGCGGGTCCGTTGACCCTCGCCACGCAGCCGGTGGTAGGCCAGCACGATCTTCATCGCGGTATCCACCGCTTCGGAACCGGAATTGCTGAAGAACACATGGTTGAGCGGGGCCGGGGCGAGGGCAGCCAGTCGCTGTGCCAGCACGAACGGCAGCGGCGTACCCATCTGGAACGGCGGGGCGAAGTCCAGCATGGCCGCCTGCTGCTGGATCGCCTGCACGATCCGCGGGCGTGCATGGCCGGCGTTGCAGCACCACAGCCCGGCTGCCGCGTCCAGCACCGGGCGGTCGTCGACATCGTGGTAGTACATGCCCTCGGCGCGCACCAGCAGGCGCGGCGCCGACTTGAACTGACGGTTGGCGCTGAACGGCATCCAGAACGCCTCCAGCGACTCGGGGCGCTGCTGGGACAGGGACGACAACGGGGTGTCGGCACGGCGCATCGGCATCTCCGCAGGAACCGGTTGATCACGACTTTATCGCAGATGCATCACGATGCGCAGCGAGGACGGCGGGTATAAAAAGGAGCCCGAACACCCCCTTGGAGCACTGCATGCGTGTCCACCCCACCCGCGACGACTGGCAGCGCCAGGCCGATGCACTGGTCGTGCACGGCCAGGCCTTCATCGATGGCCGCTACGTGGACGCCGCCGACGGCGCGCGGTTCGCCTGCATCAGCCCGATCGACGGTCGGGTGCTGGCCCAGGTCGCCGACTGCGCGGCGGCGGACGTGGAGCGTGCGGTCGCCGCCGCCCGGCGCAGCTTCGATGCCGGGCACTGGTCGCGTGCGGCACCGGTGCACCGCAAGCAGGTGCTGCTGCGCCTGGCCGACCTGGTCGAACAGCACGCCGACGAACTGGCATTGCTGGAGAGCCTGGACATGGGCAAGCCGGTGCGCGACGCACGCCAGGGCGATCTGCCCGGCGCGGTGCGCTGCCTGCGCTGGACCGCCGAGGCCATCGACAAGGTGTACGGCGAGATCGCCCCGACCGCGCTGGATACGTTGGGCCTGGTCAGTCGCGAGCCGATCGGCGTCGTGGCGGCGATCGTGCCGTGGAACTTCCCGTTGCTGATGGCCTGCTGGAAGATTGCCCCGGCACTGGCGGCGGGCAACTCGCTGATCCTCAAGCCGTCCGAGCGCTCGCCGTTGAGCGCGATCCGGTTTGCTGCGCTGGTTGCCGAGGCCGGCGTGCCCGAGGGCGTGTTCAACGTGCTGCCCGGCCATGGCCAGCGCACCGGCGAACCGCTGGCCCTGCACATGGACGTGGACGCACTGGCCTTCACCGGTTCCACCGCCGTGGGCAAACGCCTGCTGCAGTGCGCCGGGCGCTCCAACCTCAAACGCACCTGGCTGGAATGCGGCGGCAAGAGTCCCAACCTGGTGTTCGCCGACGCACCGGATCTGGACAAGGCGGCGCAGGCCGCGGCCACCGGCATCTTCTACAACCAGGGCGAGGTGTGCACGGCGGCCTCGCGGCTGCTGGTACAGCGCTCCATCCAGGACGAATTCGTCACCCGGGTGCTGGCCCACGCGCGCCGCATGCAGCCGGGGCATCCCTTCGATCCGGACGCGCCGATGGGCGCGCTGGTGGACAACGCACACGCCGAGCATGTGTTGGACTACATCAACCGTGGCCAGGCCGAAGGCGCACGCCTGTTGCTCGGTGGCAAGCGGGTGGAGGTGGTGGCCGGCGGCAGTTACGTGCAGCCCACCGTGTTCGATGAGGTGGACGCCAGCCACACCATCGCGCGCGAGGAGATCTTCGGGCCGGTGTTGTCCGTGCTTGGTTTCGACCATGAGGCCGATGCGTTGCGCCTGGCCAACGATTCAAGCTACGGGCTGGCTGCGGGGCTGTGGACCGGCGATCTGGGCCGCGCCCACCGCGTGGCCCGCCAGCTGCGCGCCGGCAGCGTGTGGGTCAACCAGTGGGATGGCGGCGACATGACCGCGCCGTTCGGCGGCTACAAGCAGTCCGGCATCGGCCGCGACAAATCGCTGCATGCCTTCGACAAGTACACCGAGATCAAGGCAACCTGGATTCACCTGGGGGAGTGAGCCGGGTCAGCAATCCTGGCGCTGGTGGATCAGCGCTTCGCGCAGCAGGTCGCGGTCGCGTTCGTTGAGCGCGTTCTGGAAATAGTCGACCTGTGCGGTACTCGACCGGCACGGATCGACGACGTAGCCCGGCGGCCACATCCGCAGTGTTTGGGCGATGCCCTGCACGATCTGTTCGGGAGTGAGGCCGCGCGTCATGCGGAAGCGCTCACCACCCCGATCGCGCACTCGTGGCACCCGCGCAGGCCCGGCGAAGACTTCCTCGACGACGACATTCCCTGTCCATCCTGACGGCATCGACCTGCTCTGAGCGCTGCCTGCGCCTGGAGTTCCACTGCGTCGCACGGGCTGCGTGGGCGGTCGCAGGCTGACGGTCACGTCTGCAACCATCGCCCGCGCCGGGGCGGGGGCGTGGCAGAATCCGGCAGCTGCCCTTTTCCGTGTGCCCGATGTCGACTCCTGCCGCACCTGCCGTCAACTCCCCGCGCCGCATCCTGCTGGCCAGCCTGATCGGCACCACCATCGAGTTCTTTGACTTCTACATCTACGCCACGGCGGCGGTGCTGGTATTCCCGCACCTGTTCTTCCCCCAGAGCAGCGATGGCGCCGCCCTGCTGCAGTCGCTGGCGACCTTCGCGGTCGCCTTCGTGGCGCGTCCGGTGGGCTCGGCGGTGTTCGGCCATTACGGCGACCGGATCGGGCGCAAGGCCACGCTGGTGGCGGCGCTGTTGACGATGGGCGTGTCCACCGTGGCCATCGGCCTGCTGCCCACGCATGCCAGCATCGGCATCCTGGCGCCGGCGTTGCTTGCCTTGTGCCGGTTCGGCCAGGGGCTGGGCCTGGGCGGTGAGTGGGGTGGGGCGGTGCTGTTGGCCACCGAGAACGCGCCGCCCGGCAAGCGCGCCTGGTACGGCATGTTCCCGCAGCTTGGCGCGCCGTTGGGCTTCCTGCTTTCGGCCGGCATCTTCCTGCTGCTTGGCCGCCTGATGAGCGATGCCGACTTCCTGCAGTGGGGCTGGCGCATCCCGTTCCTGGCCAGCTCGCTGCTGGTGGCCGTGGGCCTGTGGGTACGGCTGAACATCCACGAGACCCCGCAGTTCCAGGCGGCGCTGGACCGCAACGAGCGGGTCAAGCTGCCGATGTGGACGGTCATCCGCGAGCACCCCTTGGCGCTGGTGCTGGGCACGCTGGGCGCGTTTGCCACCTTCGTGTTGTTCTACCTGATGACCGTGTTCACCTTGGGCTATGGCACCACGGTGCTGCACTACACGCGCTCGGATTTCCTGCTGCTGCAGATGACCAGCATGCTGTTCTTCGCCGCCGGCATCCCGCTGTCGGCGTTGTACGGTGACCGTTGGGGCACCCGCCGCACCATGATCGTGGCCAGTGGTCTTATCCTGGCCTTCGGCGTGCTGTTCGCGCCGTTGTTCCTGGCCGGCAGCCCGTGGCTGGTGCTGGGCTTCCTGTCGCTGGGCATGTTCCTGATGGGGCTGACCTACGGCCCGTGCGGCACTTTCCTGGCCGAGATCTATCCGGTGCAGGTCCGCTACACCGGCGCGTCGCTGTCGTTCAACCTGGCCGGCATTCTTGGTGCGGCGCCGGCACCGTATGTGGCCACCTGGCTGGCCGAACGCTTCGGCCTGCTCGCGGTGGGCTACTACCTCTGCCTGACCGCCCTGGTCACCATCCTGGCCCTGTTGGCGATGGGCCGACGCGCCGCGCTCAGCGGAAGAAGCGCTTGAGCGTACGCCCCAGCCAGCTGCCCTGCTGGTGCTCGCGGGCGAACTGGTTCAGGTGCTGCTTGACCTGCGGCGCATAGGCCTTGTCATCGCCACGGATGTGGTTGAACAGCCAGCGCGACAGCATGGTGCGCAGTTCGTCGGTGACGTCCTCGCCGGACTGGAAGCGCAGCCGGTACTCGGACACGCGCTTGCCGAAGATTTCGTGCACGCGCTTGTGCGCGGCGCAGAACGGGTAGCCGGCTTCTTCCATCAGCTCTTCTTCGAAGGCGAAGTGCGACATGGTGTAGTCCACCAGTTCGTCGATCACCTCGGCCACCGCCAACCGCTGCAGACTGCTCTGCGCCACGTGCAGGTGGTTGAGCATCTCCACGATCCGCATGTGCTGGTGGTCGATGACGTCGATGCCGATGTTCAGGTCGTCCTGCCAGACCAGAAGTGCCATGGTGCGTTCCCCGTGATGTTCAACTGGGAACGACTCTAGGTGCGGGGCTGCGGCACCGCGTTGATCTCGATCAAGGCGTCAGCGCCGCTTCCCGGGCGGCGCTGGCCACGCTGGTGCAGCTGACCTGGTTGCGGCCACCGGCCTTGGCCAGGTAAAGCTGCCGGTCGGCTTCAGAGATCAGCCGGTGCAGCGAGTCGTGTTGCGGGCGCAGGCAGCACAGGCCGATGCTCACGGTCATGCGCAGGGTGGTCCCGCCCACCTTCACTTCCAGCGCGGCGATGCGCTGGCGCAGCAGCTCGAAATAGCCGCGGGCTTCGTCTTCCTCAAGGCCCGGCACGAGCAGGCAGAACTCCTCGCCGCCGAAGCGCGCGATCAGGTCCTCCTCGCGTGCATGCGCGGCGACGGCGCCGGCCACTGCGCGCAGTGCATCGTCGCCGGCTTCGTGGCCGTGGGTATCGTTGATGTGCTTGAAGTGATCGATATCGATCATCGCCACCGCCACCAACGCATCGTCGTGGTGAAGCTGCGGCAACTGGCGCTGGCTCTGCTCCAGGAAGCTGCGCCGGTTGGGCAGCCCGGTCAGGAAGTCGCGCGTGGCCAGGTCCTGCAGCGTGCCGATCAACTCCAGCTGGTCCACGTTCTGCGAGACGCGGCAGAAGAACTCCTCGCGCGAGAAGGGCTTGCGCAGGAAGTCGTTGGCGCCGTTCTTCAGGAAGCGCGGGATCAGCGACGGATCGGTATTGCCGGAAATGCCGATCACCGCCACCTTGTCGCGCGAACGCAGCGTGCGCAGCCGACGGGTGAACTCCACGCCTTCCATGCCGGGCATTTCCTGGTCGACCACCGCCAGCCGGATCGCCGGATGCGCCTCGATCGCCCTCAGCCCCTCGGCACCATCGGCCGCTTCGTAGACCTCGTGGCCGTACATGCGCAGCAGCGAGGCGGCGTACATCCGCGCCGACATCGAATCGTCCACCACCAGCGCGGCGATGCGTCGGTTGCGTTCCAGGCGCTGCACCAGCCATACCAGGTAGTCGACGCTGCCGGGGGTGTTCTTCAGCACGTAGTCGATGATCTGCTGTTGCAGCACGCGCTTGCGCAGGTCTTCGTCGTAGACGCCGCTGACCACCACGGTGGGCAACCCGCGCGACAGGAAGAACTCCACCACGTTGTCGCGGTCGCCATCGGCCAGCACCAGCCCGGTCAGGACCAGGAACCAGCCCTGTTCCTGGTCGAGCAGGCGGCCGGCTTCGGCCAGGCTGGTGGCCACGGACACCGGCAGCTCCAGGCGCTGCTCGATCGCCTCGCGCAGCATGCTGGTGAACGTGCGCGAGTTTTCCACCAGCAGGATCCGCTGGGGCAAGGCATCACCGGGGTCGCTGTCGAAAGCGCCCTGCAACAAAGCCGGCATTTGGCGTACGCTCGATTTCGAGTGGGTCGGCAGGGATAGCGGCCGCTCCATCTGCAACTTTAGGCCCGGCGTGAGCAGCTGAGCGTCGCATAGGCCCTGATTGTTGTCAGCTGGTCGGCGATTTGGGTGAAACGGGCCGATTGCGGCTTCTCCGTTCGATGTAGGGAGGGCCAGCAGGTACTATCCGAAGAGAGTCCTTCAATGGCCATGATCAGGAGGTGGACGTGCATTTTTCACGTATTGGTAGTGGCGTGGCCAGTGTGATTCTGGCTGCTGTTCCCATGCTGGCGATGGCCCAGTCCGATGGCCACGGGGTCCATCTGGCAAGAAGCGGACTGGGCCAGGCCCAGCCAATTGCGGCCAACCTGAGTCTGGATCCGCAGTGGCGCCTGTATGGATTCCAGCGCGACGGCATCTCGTATTTCCAGGTGAATGATCTTGCCGGACGTGTGCAGGTGATTATCGGCAATGCCGATGATGCGTTCTGGGTCCTGCCCGCTGGCGAAAGCCGTGCGAGGGTGTCGTTGCCGTCGCAACGTGTACAACCCGCCACGAACGCAGCGCGGGCCGAGGTTTATCGAGATGCGGGCTTCTCGCTGGTTCTCTACGGACACGGCGCCGAGGCGGTGTGGTCTGTCGAGGTCGCCGACCAGCAGCGTTAGCACGTGGACGAACAGTCAGGGTCGAGGTGCTGCCGCTCCGGGGCGGCAGCGCCCGGTTCCACGTGTGTGAGTGGACAATAGGCGGGCAATTCATCACGTGCAGTGCAGGCAGCAGCCGGATAGGCCGTGTGATCAACCAAGCGCCTGGCTGTTGTCCAAGTCAGCAGCCTTCCCGCGGCCGGGGCTGTGGTGGGGCGCAGATCCATTGGATGAGCGCTCCGCGGTTTCCGTCAGCACCATCCGGACCCGATTGCGCCGACACTGTACGAGGCCTCCGTAAGCGAGAGGCAATCCGGCCAAGTGCTCATCGACCATTGCGGCGGTTGTTGCGGACAGTGGGCGTGTCGAGTCAAGCAGTGCCACCACGACGAGAATTCCTCGCTGCGAACCGAAACCCCTGCAT
>NZ_JBFULB010000019.1:0-24808 GCF_056400545.1 Stenotrophomonas sp. P5_A8
CCACCGCGCTGCCGATTGTCGCCGACGGCACCCATGTCGATGCAAACGGTGACACTGTCGCGGGCGATCCCGGCTACCTCGGCCATGCCATGAGCGCCGTCAACGGCGGCACGATCATCGCCTCGGACATGACGCTGACCACCAGCGGCGAACAGGCCTCCGGCGCCATCGCCGATGGCGTCGGCAGTCGCATCGAACTCAACAACAGCACCATCTCCACATCGGGCTACGTGTCGCCTGGCCTGAACGCCGTGTCTGGCGGCCAGATTGTGGCCGAAGGCGTCACCTTCAGCTCCACCGGCAACAACGGGCGCGGCGTGCAGGCCACCGGCGCCGGCAGTGAAGTCACCTTCAACGGCGGCCGCATCAGTACGGCGGCGATCTACGCCGATGGCGTACGGGCGACCGACCATGGCGTGGTCAACCTGGGCCGCGACAGCGCTGGCCAGGGCACCGTCATCACCAACATGGGCGGCTCGGTCGGTCTGCTCGCCGGCAGCAGCACGGCCGACGCCAGCGGCACCATCAACGCCGTCGGCGTGACCGTCAACAGCAATGGCCCGGCCGCCTTCGCCGGCGGCTCCGGCGCGCGATTGAACCTCCGCGAGAGCACCATCAATTCCTGGTCCTCCGGCGTTGTCGCCACGTTGGGCGGCCACGCGGTCATCGAAGGCACCACCATTCGTTCGGGTCGCGCGGACCGGCTCAACAGCCATGGTGTGTCCGCCGATAACGGTGCTCACGTGGATGTCCGCGRCACCTCCATCAGCACCATCGGCGCGAGGTCCTACGGGTTGTATGCCACCACTGCCGGCAGCATCGATGCCGCTTCGACCAACATCAGCACCACCGGCTTGAACTCCCACGGTGCCATGGTCGACAGCGCCGACAGCCGCATCACCGTCGCCGGCGGCCAGGTCAGCACAACGGGCCAGGAAGCCTACGGGCTCTATTCCACCGCCGGCACCATCAACGCCAGCGACCTGGACATCACCACCACCGGTCTGGGCTCCATCGGCGTGTTCGCGCGTGGCAGCGATGCCGTGTTGAGCCTGAGCAACAGCACCGTCACATCCGGCGACCGTGGCCATGGCGCTGCCGCATTGGGCGGTGCGCAGTTGAACATCATCGACTCCAGCCTCACCGCCATGGGTGCAAACGGCAACGGCGTCACCGCGCGCAATGCTGGCACGCGCGTCAACGTCAACGGATCCACCCTGCGCACCAGCGCGGCAGATTCCCATGGCGTGCTGCTGAGCGACAGCGCAAGCGTCAACATCGACGGCGGCTCCATCGCCTCGACGGGCGACCGCAGCCGCGGCATCTGGGCGTACGGCGCCAGCACCGTCAACGTCGCCAACGCGCGCATCGCCACCGCTGGCGACCGCACGCTCGACGCTGCGGGAAGCATGTTTGGCGCCAGCGGCGTCGTCGCATCGTCCGGGTCGAAGGCGACCCTGCTGAACACCGAGGTGTCCACCACTGGCTACTGGGCCGACGGCCTGGACGTGGAGGGTGACGGCTCCGCCATGCAGATGATCGGCGGCACCGTACACACCCATGGGGATCAGTCCAAGGGTGCAGCGGTCTACGGCGGCAACAACCAGCTCTCCCTGCAGCAGGTGCGCGTGCAGACCGACGGCAATGCTGCGCAGGGCCTCGCTGTAAGGGGCGCAGGCAGCAGCATTCAGGTGCTGGACTCCTCGGTCACGACCCTTGGCATTGCATCGCACGGGCTTGACGCCATCGACGGCGCCCTCGTGCAGGCCACCGGCACGCAGGTGACCACCCAAGGCGCCGGTGCTTACGCCGCACAGGCCACCAATGGTGCTCGGATCGAGCTCCACGGCGGCACCCTTCACGCCGCCGCCTCGGCCGGCCTCGGCCTCGACGCTGCCTCACTGCGTGCGAGCGATGGCACCCGTATCGAAGGCGGAAACGGTCGGCTGGCCGAGTTCGCCTCGGACAGTGCCAATACCGTTTCCTTCGACCGCAACGTGGTCGCCCTCGGGGACATCCGTTTCTCCGATGCCGCCATCGACCGCGACGGCAATGGTTTCCTCGACCGCACCTCCTCCCTCTCGCTCGACCACGACAGCTACTGGAAAGGTGCCACCGATGCCGTGGGTGATCTCTCGCTGGCCAACGGCAGCCGCTGGGACGTGACCGGCGATTCGCAGATCGGCACCCTCGCGATCGCCAACGCCACCCTCGCCTTCGACCATACGGACGGCCAGTACAAGACCGTCACCGTGGACGGTAACTTCCATGCCGACAACGGCCTGCTGGCGATGAACACCGCACTGGGTGATGACACCTCGCCCACCGACCGGCTGCACGTGCGCGGCGACACCTCGGGTACCGCGCGTATCGCCGTGAACAATATCGGTGGGCCGGGAGCCCTCACCCATGACGGCATCCATCTGGTCCAGGTGGACGGCGTTTCTGCCGGTGAATACCAGTTGCAGGGCCGTGCCGTGGGCGGTGCCTATGAGTACTTCCTGCATCAGGGTGGCCGCACCGACCCGACCGATGGCGACTGGTACCTGCGCTCGCAACTGCCGGTGGCCCCCATCGACGAGTGCCTGGCCAACCCGCAGCGCCCGGCTTGCCTGGACCCCGAAGTGCCCACGCCGGTCGAGCGCCCGGAAGGCGGCGTCTACCTCGCCAACCAGGCCGCTGCCGTCGGCATGTTCGACCTCACGATGCACGAGCGCGTGGGTGAGCCGAACCTGGCAGAGCGCCAGAAGAACGCGGATACGATGGGCGGCGTCTGGGCCCGCGTGACCTCGGACCATACCCGTGGCCGCATCGATGACCAGCTCACACATCAGGGCCGCCAGCACCTGCTGCAGGTGGGCGCCGACCTCACTCGTTGGGGCCGCGAAGACCGCGGTGTCGCTGGCGTGATGGTGGGGACCGGCGAAGCCACCGAGCGCGTGCTCTCCGAGGTCACCGGCTATACCGCCGAAGGTCGGGTCAAGGGCCGCGCCGCCGGTGTCTACGGCAGCTGGCTGCGCGATGCCGCAAACGACGGCGGCCTCTACGTGGACAGCTGGGCGCAGATCGCGCGCTTCCGTAACACCACCCATGGCGACGCCCTGCGCACCGAGCGTTACGACAACCGCAGCACCAGCGCATCGGTGGAAGCCGGCTATGCCTTCAACGTGCATCGCGGCAGCGCCAGCGCCATGTACCTGGAGCCGCAGGCACAGGTGATCTGGAGCGACTACCGCATGGACGGCGGCCATCACGTGGAGGCCAACGGCACCGACGTGCGCGAGGCCAATGCCGGTGACGTGCGCACCCGCGTCGGGGTGCGCCTGTTCGGTCACACCACGCTGGAGGGCATCAACCGCGTGCAGCCGTTCGCAGCCGTGAACTGGCTGCGCAGCCATGGCGGCGCCAACGCCGTGTGGCTCGATGACATCCGCCTGGAAGGAGCGGCGCCGCGCGATGTGTACGAGGCCAAGGCCGGCGTGCAGTTGCAGCTCAGCCGCAGCCTGACCGCCTGGGGCGAGATCAGCGCCGGGCGTGGTGCTCAGGACTACCGCAGCTATGGCGGTTTGTTGGGGGTGAAGTACGCCTGGTGAACTCGCTGACCGGGAAGCGTGCGCCGTGGTAAACCACGCGTCGCGCTGAAGAAGGGCGCCCCAAGGGCGCCCTTCTTGCTGTTCGGGCGGCACAACGCCGCCAGCACTGTGATCCTTGACACCCCAGGCAGAATCGAGGGTGCCTGGCGACCAGCGGCCTAGCGCCGATGCACGGTTTCGCGCACCTGAGCAAATGGCATCGCCAGTACTTCTACCTATCGGCGGCACCGTTGTTCTTCGGATGCCAATCCAGGACGCCACCGCGACACTGGGCCCTCAGTTCACCGAGGCGCCCCCATGAGCCAGGAACTCCCCGGCAGCACCCTTCCCCTTCCCGAGCAGGCCTACCAGGGACCGCTCTCCTTCGATGCGAAGAAGCTGGGTGTCAAGCTGCCGCCGATCACCGCCAGGCGCCCGCCGGACGGCGCGCCCAACGTCCTGCTGATCATGTTCGACGATGTCGGCTTCGGTGCCGCCAGCGCCTTCGGCGGGCCGGTGCGCACGCCCACCGCCGACCGGCTCGCCAACGGCGGCCTGCGCTACACCCGCTTCCACACCACCGCGTTGTGTTCGCCCACGCGCGCGGCGCTGCTCTCGGGCCGCAACCATCATGCGGTGGCGATGGGCCACATCACCGAGACCGCCACGCCCGCGCCCGGCTACCGCTCCACCCGCCCCAACTCGGCCGTGCCACTGCCGGAAATCCTGCGCCAGAACGGCTACAACACCGCCCAGTTCGGCAAGTGCCACGAAGTGCCCGTGTGGGAGTCCGGGCCCACCGGCCCGTTCGACCATTGGCCGGCCTCCAGCGGCTTCGAGCGTTTCTACGGCTTCATCGGCGGCGAAACCAACCAATGGACGCCCGCCCTGATCGACGGCGTGTCTACCGTCGAGGCACCGCTGGACCCCGGCTACCATCTCATGCCGGACCTGGCCGACAAAGCCATCGACTACGTGCGGCTGCAGAAGAGCCTCACCCCGGACAAGCCCTTCTTCGTGTACTTCGCGCCCGGCGCCACGCACGCGCCCCACCACGTGCCCAAGGACTGGATCGCCAAGTACAAGGGCAGCTTCGATCAAGGCTGGGACGCGCTGCGCGAGGCAACCTTCGCCCGCCAGCGCGAACTGGGCGTCATCCCGTCCGATGCCGTGCTCACCCCGCGCCCGGACGGCATCCCCGCCTGGGACGACATGCCGGCCGAACTCAAGCCAATCCTGGCCCATCAGATGGAGGTATATGCCGCTTTCCTCGAATATGCCGACCACCACACCGGGCGCGTGATCGACGCCCTGGAGGAACTGGGCGTACTGGATGACACTCTGGTTTACTTCATCATCGGCGACAACGGTGCGTCCGCCGAGGGCGGCATCAACGGCGCCTTCATGCTCACCACCGCCTCCAACGGCGGTGCCGAGTACGAGACCGCCGCGTTCTGGAAGCAGCACCTGGACGAGGTCGGCGGGCCCAAGGCCTACAACCATTACGCCGTCGGCTGGGCGCATGCGCTGTGCACGCCCTACCAGTGGACCAAGCAGGTGGCCTCGCACTACGGCGGCACCCGCAACGGCACCATCGTGCATTGGCCGGCGCGGATCGCCGGCGGTGAGCTGCGCAGCCAGTGGCACCATGTCATCGACGTGGCGCCGACCATCCTTGACCTGGCCGGCCTGGCGCAGCCGCACACCGTCAACGGCGTCACCCAGGTACCGATGCACGGCGTTTCCATGGCGTACACCTTCAACGACGCCGAGGCCGACGAGCGCCACCTCACCCAGTACTTCGAAATCATGGGCAACCGGGGCATTTACCACGACGGCTGGACCGCGCAGACCAAGCACCGCACCCCGTGGGACGTGGTGGCCAAGGGCGTGGACTTCTCGCAGGACGTCTGGGAGCTCTACGACACCACCAAAGACTGGACCCAGTCCGACAACCTCGCCGCCACCCAGCCGGACAAGCTGGCCGAACTGCAGCAGCTGTTCCTGATCGAAGCGGTACGGCACAACGTGCTGCCCATCGACGACCGCGCCGCCGAGCGCATGAATCCCCAGCTGGCCGGCCGCCCCACGCTGACMACCGGCGACACCCTGCGGCTCTATCCCGGCATGACCCGCCTGGGCGAAAACGTGGCGATCAACGTCAAGAACCGCTCCTACGCAGTGACCGCCGAGATCGAAGCGCCCGCCGACAGACCACTCAATGGCGCCATCATCGCCCAGGGCGGGCGCACCGGCGGCTGGTCATTCTTTACCGAGAACGGCAAGCTCGGCTACCACTACAACCACTGCGGGCTGCTGCGCAAAACCATCCTGTCCGACGCGGACATCGGCGCCGGCCGGCACCAGGTACGGGCCGAGTTTGCCTACGCCGGCGGCGGCATCGGCCGCGGTGGCACGGTCACGCTGTACATCGACGGCAAGGCCGTGGGCAGCGGCGCGATCGAGCGCACCCACCCGCTGTACTACTCCTTCGATGAAGGCCTGGACGTGGGCATCGACACAGGGATGCCGGTGTACGAGGGCTATGTCACCGAGCGTGGCAAGTTCAACGGCACCATCCAGTGGGCGGAGATCCAGCTGGACCAGGACGATCACTCGCACATGATCGACCCCGAGAAACACCTGGCGGCGGTGATGCGTCATCAGTAGCAGGCAGACTCGCTGCGGCAGACCGACGGCATGCAAGACGTTGCGGCCAGCTCAATGCAGGCCCGCCAGGCTAAAGCAGCACCTGCCGCGTGCTGCGAAGAAAGCGATGGATCTCGTCTTCCACTGCCTCATCGATCATATAGACCGGCCGCTGGCCATTGGGGCAGCGCAGACGAGGCGTGGTTCCGAACAAACGGCAGATCAGCGGGCGCTCGGCGTAGACCTCGCACCCCTGCTTGCCCAGGTAGGGGCAACTGAGCTCAGCCAGGGCAGCATCACGCTCGGCCTCGCTCTTGATGGGCAGGCGCGCCATTTCCTCGGTCGACACCGTAACCGGACCGCAGCAGTCGTGGCACCCGACAATGCACCGGAAGGAAGGGATCTGATCGCGCAGCCGATCTATCGCGTCGCTGTTTGTATAGGGCATTGCGATGAGCCTCAGCCACACGTCAACGGAAGGCCATTTTACAACCCTGTTGCCCTGCTGGGCGGGCGGACGCGCGCCATGGCGTGAAGCCACCGCCAGGCGCCGATCGCGGCGACGGCCTGGTGGGCTGTCATGCCGCTGCAGGGCCTAGGCTACCACCGGTTCCCGCCCCGGAAGTCCGCCGATACCTACGCCTACCCGGCGACCACTGGGTTCAGGGGCGCATTCAGCACCTGACCTTGTGAGACCATGCGCCGAACAAACGGTCCTTCGCTCCACCGTGCTTCGTAGTCGTCAAGGACACACCCATGCCAGACACCGGCCTGTTCTACATGTTTGAAGTGTGCTGCAGCCCAACGAAAACGGCTCAACATGCCTTTCCTGAGATCGAGTTCATCCGGGTCCAATGCAACACCTGCCGGCATATCTTCAGGGCGACCGAACCGCCGAGTCTGGAAGCGTTCGTTGGCGGAGGCGCGGCTATCACGTGCGCCAAATGCGGAACACGGCAGGCGATCTCGGGGGCGCGTTTTGCTGAATACATGGAGCGCTTCCCGAGCGGCAATTGCGAGGAATACAGGGCCACGGCAGGAGACAGGCCATGACGCCACTCGACAAAGCCATCCGGAGAGAAGTCCAGGTCGGAGATGACACCTACACCGTGACCATCGACCCGACCGGCCTCAAGCTCGTGCTGAAGGGGCGAAGAAACGGGGTGGAACTGCAGTGGACCGAGCTGGTCAACGGCGACGCGGCGTTGGCTGCAGCGCTCCAGGCATCCATAGACGCCAAGTGACGCTCCACCAGACCGAACGCCCCGCCCGGTCACTCCCCGAGCACGCGCGCGATCGCAGCCGCCAGCAAGCTCCGCAGCGTCTCCTTCGCCAGGCCGGGATCGCGCACGGCGCGCATCGCCAGGCCCTCCACCAGCACCCGTAGCAGCAGGATGCGGGCCTGGATATCCCCTTCCTCCGGATCCCGTTCGCGCGCGATGTCGTGATGCCGCAGCCAGGCGCCGATCGCCGCGCTGGTCTGCCGGTCGTGCCGCCGCAATACTTCGGCCACCACCGGGTCACGGTGGGCTTCAGCGGTGATTTCCGCATACAGCGCGACGTTGGCGATGGCATTGCCGGCGGTCTCCAATGTCCCCCCGCGCGCCCACACCTCATGACAACGCAGCAGCCCCTCCACCAGATCCGATGCTGCCGGCATCTGGCCGATGGAGTCCTGGTCATGGGCCAGCTGACGCTCGATCAGCGCCAGGATCAGCGCGCGCTTGTTGGCGAAGTAGCGATACATCAGTCCCTGGCTGATGTCCGCTTCGGCGGCGATCTCGCTGATCGAGCCGGCATGGAAGCCACGGGCGATGAAGCAGCGTTGCGCCGCGTCGAGGATGCGTTGGCGCTGGGCCTCCGCACGGGCCGCGGCAGCATCTTCGGCGGGGGTGCCGGCAAGGGGGTTAAGCGTCATTGCTTGTCGTAGAAGGCGTCCAGTTGACGACGGATGGTACGGCATTCGACAGGTGAATGAACGGTCATTCATCTGTCATTTCACGCGTCCAGACTGCGCCGGCCTTCCCCCCTCCCGCGAACCCATCCGATGCGCCACGCCCAGCTGCACCTCCACCTGTTAGCCCTTGCCATCGCCACCGCCCTGCCCGGCATTGCCCTCGCCAACGACGCCGAACCCGCCGCCGATGCAGACATCGCCGCCCGCGATGTGGTCGCGCTGGACCAGGTCGTGGTCACCGCGCAGAAGCGCGCCACCAACCTGCAGGAAACCCCCATCTCGGTCTCCGTCGTGGATGCCGAAGCCTTGAAGGATCGCAGCGCGATCTCCATCGGCAGCCTCGCCGATGGCTCGATCCCCTCGCTGCGCGTCACCCCGTTCGCCACCCGCAGTTCCGCACTGAACATCGGTATCCGCGGCATCGGCGCGTCCGGCGATGCCAACCAGCCCGCGCGCGACGCCGGCGTGGGCGTTTACGTCGATGGCGTGTTCATGGGCCGCGCCCAGGGCCTGGGCAGCATGCTGTATGACGTGGAGCGCATCGAGGTATTGAAGGGGCCGCAAGGCACCCTGTTCGGCCGCAACACCGAAGGCGGCGCGCTCAGCATCGTCACCAAACAGCCCACCGGCGAGTTCGGCGGCAGCGTCAGCGTGGGCGTGTCCAACTACAGCGGCTACACCACCGGCCTGCACCTGGACCTGCCCAAGGTGGGCGATGTGAGCGTCAAGATCGACGCGGTGCAGGCCAAGCGCGGCGGCACCACCGACAACCCGATGCGCGGCGAGCGCGATTTCAACAGCTACGACAAGCGCGGCGCCCGCATCAGCGCACTGTGGCAGCCCAGCGACACCTTCTCCGCGCTGTATGCCTTCGACACCTCCTATGACGCCACCACGCCGTACCACACCCAACTGCTGGTACCGGGTGCCTTCGTGAGCCCGCTGCAGAAAGCCGGTGCCAGCGAGGATCGCCGCGATTCGTCCATCCTCGGCGGCCCGCAGGAAGACAACATCGGCCGCACCAGCGGCCACCTGCTCAACCTCGGCTGGACCTTGAGCGACACCCTCGAACTGAAGTCGATCAGCTCCTACCGCGAACTCACCCAGGGCCAGTTCGACATGGGCCTGGTCGACGCGATCTCCGCGTACGGCGGTCCGAACACTCCCTTCGCCCGCTACAGCCTTGCCCAGGTCTACCAGCACCAGTACAGCCAGGAATTCCAGCTGATCGGCACCACCTCGCAGGTGCAGTTCCTGGCGGGCGCCTTCTACTATCACGAAACCGCCGGCGACAACGCGCAGACGCCCAACATGCTGCTGTGGGGCCCCGGCGGCAACAGCTACACGCTCAACCCGGCCACCAACCCGTTGAACCTCGGCAACGTGCGCATCGACCGCGCCAGCAAGGCGTGGACCGACAGCCTGGGCATCTTCGGCCAGGCCACCTGGACGCCGGCTTCGCTCGAGCGCCTGCACCTCACCGCCGGCGGCCGCTACACCCGCGATGACAAGAAAGGCAGCCTGTACATCGTCAACGGCGCCGCCACCCACCTGGCCTTCGACGATGCCTGGGGCCGCTTCGATCCCATGGTGAACATCGCCTACGACCTGGGCGAAAGCGCAATGGTGTACGCCAAGTACAGCACCGGCTTCAAGGCCGGCGGCGCCAACTCGCGCTCCACCACCTATACCGCCTTCGCCCCGGAAGAAGTGACCGCATTCGAGCTCGGCTTCAAATCGCAGTTCTGGGACAACCGCGCACGCCTCAATCTGGCCTTGTTCGATTCGAAGATCGAACACAAGCAGATGGACTTCTCGCTGCCCTTCGACCCCAACAGCGGCGAAACCCGTACCACCATGGTCACCACCAACGCGCTCAGCAACGGCAGCTCGCGCGGTGCCGAGCTGGAGTTCAACGTGGTGCCGGTGGACAACCTCACCGTCGGCCTGAACTACGCCTACACCAAGATCGACGCACAGCGCGCCGTCGACCCGTTCGGCGCCGGCGTACAGGTCACCGTGCAACCGCTGCTGGCGCCGAAGAACGCCGGCAGCCTGTCGTTGGACTACCTGGTGCCGTTCGCCAACTTCGCCGCGCTCAAGTTCCATCTGGACGGCAACTGGTCCGACGGCTACTACACCAGCGAATACGACCAGATGCTCACCGACAGCTCGTTCATCGTCAACGCACGCGTGGCCCTGGTGGACGTCCCGCTCAACAGCGCCGGTTCCACCCTGGCTGTCTCGCTGTGGGCGCGCAACCTGCTCGATGAAGAGCACCTGTTCTACAAGCTCAACAACGCCTCCCTTGGCCAGAGCGGCATCTTCAATGATCCGCGCACCTATGGCCTGGACGTCACCGTCACCTTCTGACCGCATGGAGAACCCGATGAAGAACCGAACCGCCCCACTCGCCCTCGCCGTTGCCCTGAGCCTGCCCCTGCTCACCGGCGCGGGCGCAGCGCTCGCACGCGCGCCCGCCGCCGACACCACCAACGCCGCTCCGCGCACCGCCAACGTGCAGCCGGTCGCCGCCGATGCACAGCGCGTCATTCCGCTGCAGGGCGCATGGAACACCCGCACCTTCGTTGGCCTGCAGGGCAGCCAGGGCCCGATCCCGGCCAGCGCGTTCGTGCGCACCTCCGACCTGGGCCGCCTGACCGCCGCCGACCGCGACGCGCTGGCCGCTGCTGGCGTCACCCTGGATATCGACCTGCGCACCGCCGATGAGCAGGCGCAGTCGCCGGACCTGCTGGCCACCGATGCGCGCTTCGCCTACCAGCGCACCTCGCTGATGGGCACCGAGAAGATGGACCTGCAGAAGATGATGACCACCTTCCCCGATTCACTGGGCGCGGCCTACGTGCAGTGGCTGGACCACAGCCAGCCGCAGTTCAAGCAGGTCTTCCAGCGCATCGCCGCCGAGCGCGACGGCACCGTGCTGTTCCACTGCACGGCCGGCAAAGACCGCACCGGCATCATCGCCGGCCTGCTGCTCGACCTGGCCGGTGTCTCGCGCGCGGACATCGTGCACAACTACGCCATCTCCGCGCACTACCTGGAGGGGCAGCCCAAGGACAGCGCGATGAACGCGCAGATCATGGAACTCATCAAGCAGAACCCGGAGATCGGCAGGAAGATGGCCGGCATGGCGGGCACGGCGCCGGAGAACATGGAGATGTTCCTGGCGGCGCTGCATAAGCAGTATGGCGGCGCGGAGGGCTACCTGAAGTCCATCGGCGTGAGCGAGGCGGAAATCGATCAGCTGAAGGTGCGGCTCGGTCAGGCGGGTTGAGTAACCCGGGCAAACCTGGCCAACCGATAGAAAGCACAAGAGCCCTGGATAATCCGGGGCTCCTGCGTTGCCTGCACTTCCGGTCGCACGACACCCCCAGGTGCGGTGGACGCTCTCCCGTGCCTTCCAGCGTTCAGACCGGAATGCGCCGCCTTGCACGCGCCTATGTCGATCACAGCGTGTGCCATCCAACGCGTCGATGCCGATCAGGGAACCGACGATTCCAGCTCTTTCATTCGTCGCTTCTGCAGGTACAGCACCATCACCGCCAGCACCGCGGCCGACGCGCCCGTCAGCGGGATGGACGCCAATGACGCATAACTGATCGTGAGGCCGCCCAATGCACCGCCCAGCGCAGTCCCCAGATTGAAAGAAGCGATGTTCAACCCCGCCGCCACCGAACTGTAGGCGGGAATGAAGCGTTGGGCCTGCCTGAGCAGCCGCAGCGTCAGCAGGGTCACGATGGAGAAGAAGCAGATGCCCAGCGTGCCAATCAGAAGCATCATCAGCACCGGCATACCTGCGAAAGCGTACAAACCGAGCAGATTCAACGCCAACGCGACCAGCGCGAGCCGGATACTGCGATCCACGTCCGTCGCGTCGGCAAGGAAGCCTCCCAGAAGATTGCCGGCGATCGCGCAGATGCCGAACAACAGCATCCCCAGGCTCAGCCACTGCACGCCCACCGCAGTGACCTGCTGCAGATACGGCGAGACGAACGTAAAGAACGAAAACGTGGCAACGCTGACGAGCGCGCCGATACCGGCGGTGATCAGCAGCTGCGGATGGGCGATGGCCTTGATGCCCTTCCACGCGCCACCGCCGGTTGAACCCGCTTCCGCCTTACCGCGTGGCATGCAGAGCGCCAGGCCAAGCATGCCCCCCGCACTGAGCACGCCAATCGCCATGAAAATCATGCGCCAGGACCACAGGCTTCCCAGATAGGTGCCGAGCGGAACACCGATGGCCAGTGCCAGCGTCAGCCCGATCCACACCACCGACAGCGCCCGACCGGATCGCTGTGGTTCCACCAGCCGGGTGGCCGCGTCGGAGGCCACCGCCATGAACACGCCGTGGCCCAGGCCGACCACGAAGCGGACAGCCAGCAGGACCACCAGAGTGGGCGACGCACTCATCAGCAGGCTGCCCACCCCAAGCAAGGCCGTAGCCAGCAACAGGATATGCCTGTCCCGCCAGTGGGCGACCAGCGCGGTGATGAACGGTGCCCCGATGGCGGCACCCAGTGCGTAAGCGGCAATGGCCGTACCGACGAGGGAAATCGGCGCATCAAGGTCGTCGGCAATGGCGGTCAACAGCCCTGCGACGACGAACTCGGAAAGACCGAACGCGAATGCGCACAGCGAAAATACATAGATGGCGGCGGGCATTGCAGATCCTCAGCAGCGGGGCCGCCGAAGACTAGTGGCTTGCCTGGTGCGGGTGAAGGACTGTCTGCATACCGCACCAAGACGCGGCGCGTCTCATCCGATCAGGGCGGTGACAAGGTCTCCAGGACCGCCTCTATCAACCGGTCGCGGATCGCCGATGCCCGGGTCTCGTTCCAGGCCATGAACAGGTCCAGGCGGGACAGCGCATCGGAAGCGTCCACCTGGAGCGGGCGGAACACCACGTCCGTTCGCGCATTTGTCGCCAGGGACGCGGGCAGTAGCGCTACGCCGAACCCAGCGGCCACCAAGGCAATCAGCGTCTGCATCTGCCGGCCGTGCTGCACGATGTCGGGAACAAACCCCGCTGCGTGGCACAGGCTGAGGAGCTGGTCATGGAACCCCTTGCCGAGCGTCCGCGGTGAGGCGACGAACGCGTCGTTCTTAAGCAGTTGCAGCGCGATGGTCGGGGCCGCTTCCAGCCGATGGCCGGCAGGCAGCGCAACGACAATCGGTTCGCTCGACACGGTGGCCAGGCGCAGGTGCGGGACAGACGTTCCGGGCGACCGCATGAACCCAATATCCGCCCTGCCCTGCTCCAGCGCGATCACCTGCTCCTGGGTCGTGGCTTCCACCATCGTGAACGAAATGCCGGGGGAAGCATGTCGGAAACCGCGAAGCGCGCGTAGCAGAGGGGCGTAGGGCGCGATGTTGATGAAGGTCAGCGTGAGGTGGCCCTCAATCCCTTCCGCCACCCGCCGCGTCTGCGCCACGCCCTCCTCCAACGCGCGCAAGGTGCTGCGCGCAGTGACAAGGAACGCCGCGCCGGCCGCGGTCAGTGCCACACTGCGATTGGTGCGCACGAACAGAGGCGCACCGACGGCGCTCTCAAGCTTGCGGATCGCCTGGCTCAGCGGGGGCTGGGCCATGTGCAGCCGCTCGGCGGCACGATTGAAGTGCAGCTCTTCGGCAACGGCAACGAACTGTTGGAGCAGGCGGGTCTCTATCACTGAAACGCCACACCTCGTGTTTCCCCTGGATTGGGCGTGGTCAACATAGCAAATCACGGCGCCTGGGGCGCCGACGCGCTCTGGATCTCAACCCCCGCGTTTTGCTCTGCACCCGTTCCAAGGTCTATGACTTATTTCATTTCCCGCCGGCAGACCGACTGCTACTTGATCTTCAGTTCCGGCAAGAGAGGGTCAACATCAACCAACTCCAGTGACTTGACCATGTGCAGGGTCCCGTTCTTGTACTTGAGGAAATGCGAACTCTTCACATGCGTTTCGTAAGCCTGCCGGCTTGCATAGATCTCAAGGATTGTCAGCCGCGTCGGATCTTCCTTGTCAAACACCGCATACAGCGACAGCACGCCTGGCTCAAGCGCCATGGAGGCGCGAACTTCGTCAGCCAGGGCAGCTCGATACGCGGGAAGATGGTCTGCATTGACGGTGATCTTCGAGAGCCTCGTCATCTGAGCCTCCTCAGCGCCAACACTGAAGGCGCATGCCGCCACGCCGATGAAAGTGCCGATCAGTATCGTGTTCACTTAAGCCTCCCGTTCGTGCATGCCACTCGACGATGCCTCTGGCCTGAACATCATTCGGGTCGGGCCTCCAGGTGACGTTGAATGCCTAGGCGGACGCGCTCGGCAGCCTCCAGGCCGACGCGCGCTTCGAGAACATCCGCTATCCCATACAGCTGCTCTGGGCGCAGCCCTATGTTCATACTGATACCGATGTGCGACTGCAACTGGGGCTCTACCCCGGACATGGCCGCCAGCATGCTGACCGTTGCCAACTCCCGGCTTTGCCAATCCAGGTTGTCGCGCTCGAAGATGTCGCCAAACAGGTGCGTACGCAAATACTCATTTGCCTGCGGTGCGAAATCGAACAAAGCCCCGGAGACCGGCCCCCCAGCCAGCTTGGTCTGATTGGCCGTGCCTGCAGCGAGCAACGCGTCGCCTTTGGGAATCGGCCGGCCCGGCTCGCGACCGATTTCATCCTGAAGGCCGCGCTGCCTGCGGGCTTCTGCCACCCTCATCAGTTCGCTCAACGCATTCAGACTGCGCGGAAACCCCGCATAGGCGTAGACCTGCACGAGGATCTCTCGCGCTTCGGCCACGCTCAACCCCGCGTCGAGAGCTTGATTCACTGCGTCCCGGAGGTTTGCCATSTCGCCGGCGGCTGCGGAGGCGCTCATCGGGATGATCGCTTGCTGCCGGGGATCCAATACGGTGGCAGAAACCACGTGCGACTCAGTATTCATAGCGCTTCCTTCCTGTGCATGAACCCTCTGTACCGGCACGCTGACAAGTATCGCCCCAGCCATCAGACAGGCAATACGGTTCGGTTTCATGCGCGGGAGGCCTCGGGGGATGAAGGTCACCACGATAGTCGCCGGCCGCTACCGCGATAACCCGGCTGAAAGTTGATGCATTGCTGAATTCAGCTCACAATTGGCCATGAGCGCTGTGAAGACCAACGATCTCCAGGCCTTTCTGGTAGTGGCACAGGAACAGAGCTTCACCAAGGCGGCCGTTCGCCTGGGAGTGACCCCCTCTGCACTCAGCCACTCGATGCGGTTGCTGGAAGAACGCCTGGGCATCCGGATACTGGCCCGCACTACACGCAACGTCTCCCCTACCGAGGCGGGCGAGCGGCTGATGCACTCCATCGCACCGCACTTCGAGGCCATCGGCGCCAGCGTCGAGGCACTGGGGGAGCTGCGCGACCGTCCGGCCGGAACCCTACGGATCTCCTGCACGGACGATTCCTTGGAGACCATCATCCGTCCGCGGCTTGCCGGGTTCCTCGCCGAATACCCGGATATCACGCTTGAGTTCTACGTGGACTACGGGTTCACCAACGTGGTGGAACAACGCTTCGACGCTGGCATCCGGCTGGGCGAGGCGCTCAGCAAGGACATGATCGCGGTCAGGGTTGGACCCGATTGGCGCTTGGTCGTGGTTGGATCTCCTCATTACTTCGCGAAGCATCCGAAGCCGCGGAAGCCCGCCGACATCATGGAACACCGATGCGTGCACATCCGGCATCGTCCAAACGGTGTCATTTACGCCTGGGAGTTCGAGGAGGGGGGCAAGGAGTTCACCGTACGCGGCGAAGGCCAACTGGTGTTCAACAGCATGACCCACGTCGTCAATGCCGCCGTGGACGGCCTGGGCTTGGCCTATGCGCCCGAACCGATGGTCACCGAGCATATTGCGGCGGACAGGCTGGTTGCCGTGTTGGACAAATGGTGCTTGCCCTTCCCCGGCTACCACCTCTACTACCCCAACCGCCGGCAGCCCTCGCCTGCGTTTACGGCGCTGGTCGCTTGGCTGAAGCGGGATGAGTGAAATGGGAAGGACGTAGGGGAGATGACGGCGGCCTCTTTCGAGGAAATGATGAGGTCCTGAAACTGACCGCCCTACGGACAGCGCATTGGTCGCTGCCACAACCGTCTCTCATTGATGCAAGGTGCGCTTCCGGCCAGAAGCGGGTGTTCTCATCCGCTTCCAAACCTGTTGCAGAACAGAGGGCGACGCCCACCGACGTGGGTATCAATCGGCGCGGCAGTGGTGACGGACCAACACTGCGGCCCATCACGACAATCCCGTCACGGGTTTCCGGAGATGCTCTGATCATTCCCCCTGTTCAGGAGCAACGATGCCCACCTCAGCATCTTTTGTCATTCGCTCCTTTGAAGCGAGCTATGCCGCATCCGGCGAAGTAGAGCGAATCCTGGCGCTGACCGTGGAATGCGGCCATTGCAGCACAACCACTGCCTCAACCCTTGGCTCCCTGATGGAGCTTCCAGGTGGTGCGCTTTTTCGCTGTGGGCAGTGCGGCTCGCATCACGCCGTCAGCAACGCGCGGCTCTCGGCTATTGGCGAGCCTTTCAGGCGTTCTGCGGAGCACGCGTTGGCACGGGAAATGCAGCTCAACCCTATGCTGCCAGTGTTCCATCGGGCCCTGGCCATCGAAACGAGATAGTAGCCGGCGGACGTCCTGGCCTTGGCCTCGACGTCCACGCTCACCGTCCTGAGCTGCCCTTGGACGTCGCATTCTTGTCCCCGTCGGACGGCGCGTCGGGGTCTTCCTTCCCGGCGTGAGCATGTCCACCCGTCGGGTCTTCGATCTGGATGACCTTCCCCTTCTGCCACGCATCGGCGCCTGCATCGTTTGAGGGCGCGGCGATGTCGGCACGGCGCTTTCGCTTGTCCTCACTACTGACCCCGAGCCGGGCGTCACGGGCAGCGACCATGGCCGGGTCCGCCTGGCCATCTGCGGTGAATCCCATCATCAGCTGCGGCATGCCTCGGGGCAGGTCCTTGTCCAGGTCTGTGTGCCAGGTGTGCCAGGTCTTGCCATCACGGCCACATGTTTCGATGGCAACGCCAGGGAGTATGAAACGATCGTGATTCAGGAAGCGGTTGCCGGCATCGGCGCCCGAAAGACCATGGCATTACGACTGCTCGAAGCGTCCAGGGCAGCCGCCGTCCTCAAACTGGCGAGCTACCTGCGCCGCTGAGGCGTCGACTGGATACACCTTCGGCCTCCGTCTCACCGTCCCCTCTCACATAAGCAGGCGACTACCCATCGGTGGGCGCGGCGGTTGCAGGCAAGCCGTTGCATGCGGAGCGCCGTCCGAGGCCAGATGGGACGCTTCCGGAGACCCCATGCCGGTCTGTTCAAGCCCCTCCTGCACCGCTGCAAGCAGCCGGCTGGCACAGCGGACAGCGCTCCCGAGGCCAGGATCCAGCCCCACGATGTAAACGAAGCAGCCGTCAAACTTCGCCGACGCCGTCTCCAATCCCTCTGAATAGGTCATCTCGCGTTTGAGCGCCTTGAACCAGCGCTTGGGTGGCTCGGCGTCCAGCTCGATCACCACGGCGGCTTCGCCGAAGTCCAGCGGCATCGCTTCGATCCTCACCACCTTGGGGCTTGACGGGGTCTTTTGTCTGGCGGCCATTGCCCTTCTCCTCTGGAACAATGACGGAGAAGTATCCGCAGCAGGCGCCAAGAGCGCGTCAAAATTTGCTGACCGCCGGCGCGATTTTCTTTGCAGCTGCAGTGGCGCTGCTTAGCCGCGCAGAGAAGGCGCGAAGGTGGCACTGCTTCACTGCACCCTTGCGGCAACGCATGCGCTGCGAGGACTCGCCTGAGGCACTTCTTGCGGTCAGTGGCATCGGTTGCGCAGGCTGAGGCCGGCACGCGTCAGGCCGTAGACACCCCTGGCATCCGCGCCAGCACATCCGCCCGGCAGACATCCAGAAGTTCGTCCGCCAGCGCCGAATCGTCCGGGCAGGACCGGGACAGCACCATCGCCCCAACAGCCTGCGCCATCAAGGCGATCCGACGCGCGCGCGCCTGCTCGGCCGTGGCGGCGTCGGCCTGTTGTTCCAGCGTAGGAGCGACCGCCAGCTGCGCCTCGATACCTGCCGCAAAGGCCGCCTTGACCGCCGTCGGCTGACGCGCCGCGTCGGTGCACAGCGCTGCCATGGTGCAACCCTGGCCTGGTGCGTCCCGGTGCTCGCGGGAAAGGTAGTAGCGCACGAAGCTCTCCCGGTCCGTGCCGGCCGCGGCGTCGGCCGATTTGGCCAAGCCGCACCTCGCCGCTTCCGCCATCAGGTCGGCCTTCGACCCGAAGTGCTTATAGAAGCCGCCGTGCGTAAAGCCCGCGGCCCCCATCAGGTCTGCCACGCCCACGCCGTCGTATCCCCGCTCCCGGAACAGGGTGGAGGCGGTTTCGACGATGTGCGCCCGGTTGGCCTGCGCCTGTGCCTTGGTGACCTTCATGAACGATGCCCTGCAACGCGGTGCTGCGGAAGTAAGGCACTTTACCACACTTAGATTACGCACATCATCAAACCATTGACATCTAAGATTACGGTCATCATCATTGCGCCAGCCCTATCCCGGAGCGGGCTTCCGCCCCTCCGCAACGCCCCGTCAACGATCACGACCCCACACCCCATGACGACCCCGACGCTCTTCCAGCCCTACCCCCTTGGCCCGCTGACGCTGGCCAACCGCATCGTGATGGCCCCGCTGACGCGCAACCGCGCCGGTGCCGGCCTGGTGCCCAGCCCGCTGGCCGCCACCTACTACGCCCAGCGCGCCTCGGCCGGCCTGATCATCACCGAGGCCACCCAGATTTCGGCGCAGGCCCAGGGCTACCAGGACACGCCGGGGCTCTACACCCAGGACCAGATTGACGGCTGGCGCGCGGTCACCGATGCCGTGCATGCCCGCGGCGGGCGCATCTTTGTGCAGCTGTGGCACGTGGGCCGCATCTCGCACGTGGACCTGCAGCCCGGCAATGCCGCACCCGTCTCCGCCTCGGCCATCCGCGCGCAGACCAAAACCTTCGTCCACAACGGCTTTGTCGATGTGTCCGAACCGCGCGCATTGGAGATCGACGAGCTGCCGGCCATCGTCAACGACTTCCGCCAGGCTGCCGCCAATGCCATCGCCGCCGGTTTTGACGGCGTGGAAATCCACGGTGCCAACGGCTACCTGCTCGAACAGTTCATCAAGGACGGCGCCAACCAGCGCACCGACGCCTACGGCGGCTCCATCGAGAATCGCGCGCGCCTGCTGCTGGAGGTCACCGCCGCCGTGGCGCAGGAGATCGGCGCGGATCGCACCGGCGTGCGCATCTCGCCGGTGTCGCCGGCCAACGCCATCGCCACGGTCAGCGACCCGCAGCCGCAGTACGACTACATCGTCGACCAGCTCAGCGCGCTGGGCATCGTCTACCTGCACGTGGTCGAAGGCGCAACCGGCGGCCCGCGTGACGTGGCGCCCTTCGACTTCGATGGGCTGCGCGGTCGTTTCAAGGGCACCTACCTGGCCAACAACGGCTACGACCTGGACCTGGCCAACGCACACCTCGCCGAAGGCAAGGCAGACCTCATCGCGTTTGGCCGTGCCTTCATCAGCAATCCCGATCTGGTGGAACGCCTGCAGACCCGCGCGCCCTTGAACGCATTGAACCCCGCCACGTTGTACGGCGGCGGCGCGGAGGGCTACACCGACTACCCCGCATTGACCGATCCGACGCCGCAGTAATCCGTTCAACAGCGTCGCGCTGCACCCCTTCTCGCCCACCCCATTCCAAGAGACACACCATGAGCCTGCTTCCCACCGTCCTCATCACCGGCGCCTCCAGCGGCATCGGCACCGTTTACGCCGAACGCTTCGCGCGCCGCGGCCACGACCTGGTGCTGGTCGCGCGCGACAAGACGCGCCTGGACACGCTGGCCGCCCGCCTGCGCCAGGACACCGGGGTCGCCGTAGACGTCCTGCCGGCCGACCTCACCCAGCCCACCGATCTGGCCAACGTGGAAACCCGCCTGCGCGACGATGCGCGTATCGGCATCCTGATCAACAACGCCGGCATCGCCCAGTCCGGTGGCTTCACCGCGCAATCGGCCGACAGCATCGATCAGCTGGTGACGCTGAACACTCTCGCCCTGACGCGCCTGGCCGCGGCCGTTGCACCCCGCTTGGCCGACGCCGGCGAAGGCGCGATCGTCAACATCGGCTCGGTAGTGGGTCTGGCGCCCGAGTTCGGCATGTCCGTCTACGGTGCGACCAAAGCCTACGTGCTGTTCCTGTCGCAGGGACTCAGCCTGGAGCTGTCACCCAAGGGCGTCTTTGTGCAGGCCGTGCTGCCTGCCACCACGCGCACCGAGATCTGGGAGCGTGCCGGCATCGACATCAACACGTTGCCGGAGGTGATGGATGTCGGCGAGCTGGTGGATGCCGCCCTGGTCGGCTTTGATCGTCGCGAAACCGTGACCATTCCGCCGCTGCATGTGGCCGCACGCTGGGACACGCTGGAGGCATCGCGCCAGGGCCTGCTCTCGGACGTCCGGCAGGCGCAGGCCGCAGAGCGCTATCGCGCATGAGAGCCTTCCTCATCCACCGCTATGGCAAGAACGAAACGGGGCAGATCGATGACGTGCCAACGCCGGCGCTGCGCGACGACGATGTACTGATCCGCGTGCATGCGGCCAGCGTCAACGCGCTGGACACGAAGATCCGGCGGGGCGACTTCAAGGTGATCCTGCCGTATCGCCTGCCGCTGATTCTGGGCAACGACTTGGCCGGTACGGTGGAGCGTGTCGGTGCCGGGGTTTCCCAGTTCAAACCGGGCGACGAGGTATATGCACGCCCCGACGATGATCGCATCGGGACGTTCGCCGAGTTCATCGCGGTCAGCGCCGCATCCGTGGCACTCAAACCCCAAAACCTCACCATGGTGGAGGCCGCCTCGCTGCCGCTGGTCGCGCTGACCGCGTGGCAGGCACTGGTCGAAACCGCCCAGCTGAAACCGGGGCAGAAGGTCTTCATCCAGGCCGGCTCCGGCGGCGTCGGCACCGTGGCGATCCAGCTGGCCAAACACCTTGGCGCGTTCGTGGCCACCACCACCAGCACGCCCAACGTGGCGTGGGTGAAGGACCTGGGCGCGGATGTGGTCATCGATTACAGGCAACAGGATTTCGCCACTGAACTGCGCGACTACGATGTGGTGCTCAACAGCCTGGGCAAGGAGGAACTGGAGCGCTCGCTGCAGATCCTCAAGCCGGGTGGCCATCTCATCTCCATCTCGGGCCCGCCCACGCCCACCTTTGCGACCGCGCGCGGGTTGGCCTGGCCGCTCAAGCAGGTCATGCGCCTGCTCAGCCATGGCATCCGCAGCAAGGCCAAGCAGAAGGGGGTGACGTATTCCTTCGTCTTCATGCGGGCCGATGGGGCGCAACTGAGCGACATCACATCGCTTGTCGAGTCCGGCGCAATCGTCCCGGTCATTGATCGGGTGTTCCCGTTCGAGGACACCCAAGGCGCGCTGGCCCATGTGGAAAGCGGGCGCGCGAAGGGAAAAGTGGTGGTGGAACTGCCGTAGTTGGATTGCCCCACGCTTCACGTGCCATCCAGCGAGTGAATGCCGATCAGGGAGCCGACGATCGCGGCTCTCTTCTTACGCCCCTCCCTGCCCCTCCGGCCCCGGCAAAGCCAGGCGGGGACACGGGCGCTCTGGCTCCGGCCGTCGCGGCGGCCTATGATGAAATCCAGACCCAGGCCCGCGCCGTCACCCCATGGGCCCTCAATGCGAACGCGTGAGCATGCCAAATACAGGGCGGTTCTATCTGTTTGAAGTGAACGTGCAGCCAGGTCGGCCGGACACGGACGAGGAGCCCAAAGTGCTCAGTGTCCAGGCCGAATGTCTTTCCTGCCATCACGTCACCACTGCCGCTGCCCCGCCAAGCCTTGCGAACATACCGGGCGGAGGCGCGGTGCTGGAGTGCCCAGCGTGCGGCAGCCGTCAGGCGATCTCGGCGGCGCGTTTCGTGGAGTTTTCGCAACGGTCCGCTGGCGGCCCTGCGTCCCCGGATGCACCGCCGCAGTGATCCAGGCCTCAGCGGCTGACACGTGTTCGGGAGGTTGAATCAATGCCCCTCTCCCGCGTTCCCTTGACTGTCGCCTGGCCATTATCTGCCACTGCCCATAGGCCGCCTGCGTTGCGGGCGATCCCCATTCTGAAGCCACGCGCTGTTCTCCTGCGCGATCGGCGCAGGGCGTTTCACAGGATCCAAGCGGGTCAATGGCGATCATGCAGCTAGCGCGTGCCCCTGCGTCGGCCCTACGGAATCCAGCCCATCGTGCTTCAGAACCTGCTTCATTTCGCCCCGCTGATAACCGCCGCCATGACCTGCGTGACGGCGCTGATCTGGGTGGTTTACCTGAGCTTTTTCCTGCGCAGCTACCGACGTCAGCAGCGACCGTCCATTCTGATCACATCAGGCGCCGGCAAGGATCTGGACGCGCATTGCTTCGTGACCAATCTGGGATTGGAACCGGTGTATCTGCTTGACGTGGTCATCGACCTGATTGAGCCGGATGGCAAGGTCGTTCGCGCGGTCATACCCGAGCGCACTGAACGCTGGAGCCAGGATGTTAACGGCGACGACGACGATGTCCGCCGTGCGACCAACGTCGGCTCGCTCACCAGCGGCGGCGAACGAGATCTGGGCCGGTTCCGTACGCTTATCGAGCGCGCCAGCAAGGAGAATCCGGAGATCGCCTCCGATGCAGACTTCACCAGTCTGGAGGTGACCGTGGTGACGGTCACCGCGAGCCAGGCAGAGCTGTGCGGGGCTTCGCGCTGCTACCGGATCGACCACGGTACCGATGGCCGCCCTCGGCTGAGGGCAACGACCATCAAGGCCAGGCAGCTGCAGGGGTACTTTGCGCGCCGCAGCCTGACGCGCCTGCTGACCGCCCAGCTCAGATCAACGGCTATGGGTTGATGGGTAATGCAGTTATGGGCGCGTGGGAAGCGGTGCCAGATCTCGGCGGGCGCGCGCTATCTGGTCGCTTTACGCCGCACTTCCAGAAGCAATGCGTCCTGCGCCTTTCCGGACAGCTTGCCGAACTCATCGATGAGCTCGGCAAGCTGGTCCGTTTCCGCAAACAGATAGGCAACGGAAACGCCCAGGGTGCGCGCAATCTTCTGCGCCGTTTCGATATCGCAATTGTGCACGGCCCGCTCGTACCGGTTGATGCGAACGCCTGCAACGTCTTCTGGCAATCCCACAAGCACCCCCAACGCGCGTTGAGTCAGGCCCTGCTCGAGCCGGCACGCGCGAAGGCGGCGGGCGAACACAGAGCGGATGGACGTAGGTGTGCGGGTCATGCAAACAAGCATGACCCAGCGCTACGCTGAACGTAAATTACGTTCAGCGTATGCGGAACGGCAAGGCCAGATGCGTCACATAAGCCAGCGCATTGCCTCGTAATTCCCGTGTTCCCCGGCACCTTTGCGACGGTGCCGCGCTCACCCCGTGCCAAACGGACAGCAGTGCCACCCCTGCTGCCGGTGCGCCATCTCCTCCAGATCCCGGTCTGCGCCTGCAGCGTCCAGCACCTCCCCTGCCCCCGAATGACGCGTCACATACTCCCGCATCAACGCTTGCAGCACCTGTGTGGCGGGGCGACGCTCGCGTGCCGCCGCTTGCTGGAAGCGGGCGCGTAAGCCGGCGTCCATCGTTACCTGCATGAAGACACTCTCGTTCATGAGTTCCTCCTACTGCTGGCTAGTGAAATAGGATGCAATCCGCACGGCAGTGCCGTGCTGTGCCCGCCTGCTGGCGGCACGTCCCGATCAGCCGGCGGTGCGCTGCAGCTTCCTGGGGATCTTCTTGGGCACCACCACGGGGCGCTCCACCACCGTGAGGGTGATGCAGCCGGGGCTGGTTTCAATCTTCAGGCGTGCGCCTACGTCGAAGCCGAGCTTGTCGAGCCAGCGGCCGCGCAGGCGCACGTAGGGAATGACCTCATCGCTGCCGTACTCCTCGCGGGCGGGATAGTGCTGCGCGCCCACTTTGCAGGTGGGGGCTGGTCGGGCGTAAGGCTTGCGCTTGGGCGGGACGAATTCGGGCGGGCTCACCCAGGACCTGTGCATGTTGGACCTCCTGTAAGGATCGCCCTCGCCGGGATGGCGAGGGTGTCGGGAGGCTAGAAGCCGATCGAAGCTCGGTGGGCGTATTTCCGCAAGGGTGTTGTATTAGCCACCCTCCCGACTCAGGACGTCCAACTTACACTCTTCAAGGAGCTTCTAGACTCCGATGGACACCATGCGGGTTGATGCGGAAGATGGGAAATTGCTTGTTTCTTTTGAACCGCGAAATTTGGTTCATTGCGTCTACGCCGACTGGAGAATGAGCATGCACACGCTCCGGCGCAAAGGCAGTCCAAAAGGCACCGTTGATCCAACAAGCTTCCAAGCCAATTCGCGATGAACCTGAAGAAAACCCAGCCGAAGCGGGGTTTAGCGTATCAGGCACCAATCAAACTCTCTGCGGGAATCCCAAGGTTCTTGTGCAGGTTGCGAATCATCTCTATGGACAAGCCGCGCTTTCCGTTAAGCACTTCATACA
>NZ_JBFULB010000020.1:0-24331 GCF_056400545.1 Stenotrophomonas sp. P5_A8
CCCACCCCCACCCACGCCGCCCAAACCCTCGGCACAAGGACACGACGGCGTCCGAGCTCAATAATCATCCAGATGATCAAACAGCCCCGGCTGGCTCACCGCCTCGCGCTCCCGGAATCCCCCCAATCCCACCCCCACCAACCGATACCGCGTCTCTGCCGGCAGATCCACCCGCGCCCGCAACGCCAGCGCGATATCCCGCAACTCCTCCATCGACTCCGGCGGCGACTCCGGCGTAAAACTGCGCGTGATGATCCGGAACTGCGACGTCTTCAACTTCAGCACCACCGTATGCCCCACCCGCTCGGTCTTACGCGTCGCGTGCCACGTCTTCCCCGCCAGCTCAACGATCGCCGCCTCCAGTGCCTCCAACGGCAGATCCTCGGCGAACGTATCCTCTGACGAAATCGACTGCACCGGCTGGTCCGGCTCCACCGCACGCTCATCGATCCCCCGCGCGCGACTGTACAACCGCGCACCGAATGTCCCGAAGCGGCTCTCCAGCACCTCCAGCGGCAGCGCGCGCAGATCGCCCACCGTCGCGATCCCCAACTCCGCCAGCTTGCCCGCCATCACCTTGCCCACCCCCGGCACCCGGTTCACCGGCAACGGCGTCAAAAACCGCTCCACCCGATGCGGCGGCACCACGAACTGACCGTCCGGCTTGCGCCAGTCCGACGCGATCTTCGCCAGGAACTTGTTCGGCGCTATTCCCGCCGACGCCGTCAGCTGCGTCTCCTCGCGGATCTGCGCACGGATTACCTCGGCAATCTCGGTGGCCACCGTCATCCCGCCCTTGTGCACCGTCACATCCAGGTAGGCCTCATCGAGCGACAGCGGCTCCACCAGATCCGTGTGCCGCAGGAAAATCTCCCGCACCTGCCGGGACACCGCCTTGTAACGCACGAAATCCGGCGGCACGAACACCGCATCCGGACACAACCGCTCCGCACGCAGCGCCGGCATCGCCGAGCGGATCCCGAACACCCGCGCCTCGTACGATGCCGCGCATACCACCGACCGCGCGCCCTTCCACGCCACCACCACCGGCCGCCCGCGCAGCGACGGATCGTCGCGCTGCTCCACCGACGCGTAAAACGCGTCCATGTCCACATGAATGATTTTGCGCAGAACCGACACGGCGGGAAGACTCGGACCTGGAAGCGGATTGCTAGATGAACAAGATTACAGCCACACGCCTGAGTATGGTCTTTTCATAACAACAACATGCGGTTTTCAAGCTGAAAACACTACGCCAGCGTACGGTTAAAACGTTTGATTGAATCGCTTTTCCTCTGCACTCTTGCGCACTTGTATCCCAGCAACATAGCCGACCCACGGCCGGCTTTACCCGATGGCAACTTCTCCAGGATTGCGCTTTCCATGACTCGTCTCCACGCGTTCTCGCGCGAACAACTGCTGGCCAGCGCCCGCGGTGAACTGTTCGGCCCGGGCAGCGGTCGCCTGCCCAACGATCCGATGCTGATGTTCGATCGCATCACCGACATCCGCGACGACGGCGGCCCACACGGCAAGGGACTGGTGCGCGCCGAACTGGATATCCGCCCGGACCTGTGGTTCTTCGGCTGCCATTTCATCGGCGACCCGGTCATGCCCGGCTGCCTCGGCCTGGATGCCATGTGGCAGCTCACCGGCTTCTATCTCACCTGGCTCGGCGCCCCCGGCCGCGGCCGCGCCCTGGGCTGCGGGGAAGTGAAGTTCACCGGACAGGTGCTGCCCGAAGCGAAGCTGGTGAGCTATGAAATCGACATCACCCGCGTCATCAACCGCAAGCTGGTGATGGCCCAGGCCGACGCCCGCATGCTGGTGGACGGCCGTGAAATCTATTCCGCCAAAGACCTCCGCGTAGGTCTGTTCACCTCCACCGAGAACTTCTGATGCGTCGCGTCGTCATTACCGGAATGGGCATCACCTCGTGCCTGGGCAACGATCTGGACACCGTGTCCGCCGCACTGCGTGAAGGCCGTCCCGGCATCCGCAATCTGCCGGACCATGCCGAAGCCGGCCTACGCAGCCACGTCGGCGGCAACATCGAACTGGACCTGGACGCGCAGATCGACCGCAAGCTCAAGCGCTTCATGAGCGATGCCTCGGCCTATGCCTACATCGCCATGCGCGATGCGATCGCCGATGCCGGTCTGGACGCGGCGCAGGTCGCCAACCCGCGCACCGGCCTGATCGCCGGCTCGGGCGGTGGTTCCAGCCAGTGGCAGGTCGAATCGGCCGACATCCTGCGTGCGCGTGGCGTGCGCAAGGTCGGCCCGTACATGGTCCCGCGCACGATGTGCTCCACGGTGTCGGCATGCCTGGCCACCGCGTTCCAGATCAAGGGCCTGAGCTACTCGCTGTCCGCGGCCTGCGCGACCTCCGCCCATTGCATCGGCGCGGCCGCCGACCTGATCCGCCACGGCGCCCAGGACGTGATGTTCGCCGGTGGTGGTGAAGACCTGCACTGGTCGATGAGCGTGATGTTCGACGCCATGGGCGCGCTGTCCACCCGCTTCAACGAGACCCCTGCCTCGGCCTCGCGCCCGTACGACAAGGACCGCGATGGCTTCGTCATCGCCGGTGGTGGCGGCATGCTGGTGCTGGAAGATTACGACCACGCCGTGGCCCGTGGCGCACGCATCTACGCCGAGCTGGTCGGCTACGGTGTCACCTCCGATGGCGCCGACATGGTGGCCCCGTCCGGTGAAGGCGCGGTGCGCTGCATGAACATGGCGATGGCCAACCTGTCCGGCCCGATCGATTACCTCAACACGCACGGCACCTCGACCCCGCTGGGCGATGTCACCGAGCTGAAGGCCGTGCGCGAGGTGTTCGGCGAAGCGATCCCGCCGCTGTCCTCGACCAAGGCGCTGTCCGGCCATTCGCTGGGTGCGGCAAGCGTGCACGAAGCGATCTACTGCCTGCTGATGATGCGCGACGGTTTCATCGCCGGCTCGGCCAACATCGGCGAGCTCGATCCGCTGGTGGAGGGCTTCCCGATCGTGCGCCAGAGCCAGGATGCGCAGTTGAACACGGTGATGTCCAACAGCTTCGGTTTCGGCGGCACCAACGCGGCGCTGGTCTTCGGCCGGGTGTGATGCGCGGTTGATGCAGTGATGAAAAAGCCCGGCCACTGCGCCGGGCTTTTTGCCTTGGGTCCGGCGGTCGTGCTTCGGGCAGGAAAGGCAGCCGAGCATGGCTCGGCTCTACCGAAACGTTCCGCAGCAGGCCACATGACCGGACGCCGTGCGGGCAATCCCGCACCACGCGTGGACGGATCACGCGCCGGCAATCCCGCACCACGTGTGGACGGATCACGCGCCGGTAATCCCGCACCACGCGTGGGCGGATCGCGCGCCGGTAATCCCGCATCACGCGTGGACCGATCACGCGCCGGTAATCCCGCACCACGTGTGGACGGATCACGCGCCGGCAATCGCGCATCACGCGTGGACCGATCACGCGCTGGTAATCCCGCATCACGCGTGACCGGTAGTGCCGAGCCATGCTCGGCAACCGCGCGCAGCGCGGCACACGCACCCGAAGCCAACATTCATCAAACCGCCATCGGCGTTGCCGGCGTAGCTTCTGCCCGTCGCGCTCGGTCCGGCGGTCATGATGCCGGCAGGAAAGGCAGCCGAGCATGGCTCGGCTCTACCGATGCGTGATCAGGCCACCTGACCTGATCACGCGCCGGCAATCCCGCATCACGCGTGGACCGATCACGCGCTGGTAATCCCGCATCACGCGTGACCGGTAGTGCCGAGCCGTGCTCGGCAACCGCGCGCAGCGCGGCACACGCATCCGAAGCCAAGATCCGTCAAACCGCCATCGGCGTTGCCGGCGTAGCATCTGCCCGTCGCGCTCGGTCCGGCGGTCATGATCCCGGCAGGAACAGCAGCCGAGCATGGCTCGGCTCTACCGATGCGTGATCAGGCCACCTGACCTGATCGCGCGCCGGCAATCCCGCACCACGCGTGACCGGTAGTGCCGAGCCATGCTCGGCAACCGCGCGCAGCGCGGCACACGCATCCGAAGCCGCCATCCGTCAAACCGCCACCCGGCGTTGCCGGCGTAGCTTCTGCCCGTCGCGCTCGGTCCGGCGGTCATGATCCCGGCAGGAAAGGCAGCCGAGCATGGCTCGGCTCTACCGATGCGTGATCAGGCCACCTGACCTGATCGCGCGCCGGCAATCCCGCATCACGCGTGACCGGTAGTGCCGAGCCATGCTCGGCAACCGCGCGCAGCGCGGCACACGCATCCGACGCCAACATCCATCAAACCAGCGTCGGCGTTGCCGGCGTAGCTTCTGCCCGTCGCGCTCGGTCCGGCGGTCATGATGCCGGCAGGAAAGGCAGCCGAGCGTGGCTCGGCTCTACCGTAGATGCGGCAGCAGCAGCGCGTGCGCGTCTACCAGCGAACCGACGATGCGGTGGCCCAGCGCGCGCAGTTCCTCGTCGGGATGGACCAGGTCGGGCACCTGGATCGCGGTCATGCCCGCGCCCACCGCCGCGCGGATACCCGCCGGCGAATCTTCCAGCGCCAGGCAGCGCGCTGGCGCCTTGCCCAGTTTCTGCGCAGCCAGCAGGTAGATGTCCGGCGCCGGCTTGGGATGGGCGACGTCGCTGCTGGTCACCACCACGTCGAAGAAATCCAGCAACCCGGACGCCGCCAACTTGCGCGATGCCCGCGGCTGCCGCGTCGAGGTCGCCACCGCGCGCGGCACGTCGTGCTCGCGCAACAGCTGCAGCAGTTCCAGGATGCCCGGCCGCAACGGCAGCCCGGCGTGCGTGCGTTGTTCGTAAAGGTCGTGGCAGCGCGCGAACAGCGCCGCCACCTGGTCCGCATCGATGCGCTCCAGCAGCAGGCATTCGCAGTCGCGATCACCCAGCCCGACCATGCGCAGCCAGAAGCCGTCCTCGAATGGCAGCCCCCGTTCCTGCGCGGCCTGGGACCAGCACTCGACCGACACCCGCTCGCTGTCGATCATCAACCCATCCATGTCGAAGATGACCGCGTCAGGCAGGAACGGCAGCGCAGCGATCTGGCTCATGGCACGTCGAACAGGGTTTCCAGGTCGGCAGCATCCAGCGTGCGCCACTGGCCTTCTTCCAGCCCGTCCAGCGACAACCCACCAATGCGGCTGCGGTGCAGCGCCTCGACATGGTTGCCGACCGCAGCGAACATCCGCCGCGCCTGGTGGTAGCGGCCTTCATGCAGCACCAGCTGCGCCTGGCGCGGGCCGTTCACGTGCAGCTCGGCCGGCAGCAGCGGCTTGTCGTCCGATTCCAGCAACAGGCCGCCACTGGCAAAGCGCGCGGTTTCATCGCCGCGCAGGTCTTCGGCCAAGGTCACCTCATAGGCCTTGTCCAGGCGTGATTTGGGCGACACGATCCGGTGCAGCAGCGCGCCGTCGTCGGTCATCAGCAGCATGCCGCTGGTGTCCCGGTCCAGCCGGCCCACCGAGGACAGCACCGGCGCGCGCTCGCGATACCGCGGCGGCAGCAGGTCGTAGATCAACCGACCCTTGTCCTTGGTCGAACAGGTGTAACCGCGCGGCTTGTGCAGCATCAGGGTCAGCCCCTGCGGGGGGTCCAGCGGCTCGCCCTCGACCCGGATCGCCTCGTGCGCGATCACGTCATCGGCATACAGCACCTCGCCGTCGGCATCGGTGACCAGGCCGGCGCGGAACATCCCCTGCACCTGCTTGCGGCTGCCATAGCCGAGGTTGGCCAGAAGCTTGACCAGTTTCATGCACGGTCCCAGTTGCGGCCGCGCGGGCTGTCCTTGACCCGGGTCGGCTCGCGGGTGCGGCCGGTGTCCTTGGCCTTGGTCGCCTGGATCAGCTTGAAGCCGTCACGTTCGGCGGCCACGCGGACCTGGCCGAAGCTGTCGTTGAGGATCTGCTCGTACGGCAGGTGGGGGTTGGCCACCAGCCACATCCGCCCACCCGGGCGCAGCGCCTGCGCGGCCACGGCGATGAAACGCTGGCCGATGTCGGGGCGGTCGGCACGCGACGGAGTGTGGAACGGCGGGTTGGTGACGATGAAGTCGTACTGGCCTTCGATGCCGGCGGTGACGTCCTGCCAGTGGTAGGCCAGCGCCGCGGGCTTGTTCAGCGCGCACAGGTTCTCGCGCGCCAGCGCCAGGGCGCGGCCTTCGGCCTCGAACAGGTCCAGCCCGGTCACGCCCGGGCAGCGCGCCAGCACTTCAGCCGACAGGTAGCCAAAGCCGGCGCCCAGGTCGGCGCCTCGGCCGGCCAGGTCGGCCGGCAGCTGCTCCACCAGCAGCGCCGAGGCCGGGTCGATGCGGTCCCAGGCGAAGATGCCCGGACGGCTCTGGAAGCGGCCGCCCAGGATCGCCCGCGGCGCGTCCAGGGTCGCCCAGCGCTGGGCCAGCGCGGCGTCGTGCTGGCCGTTCAGCGGCGCGGTCCAGTAGGCGCGGCAGTGGTTCTTGGTCAGCTTGCCGCCCAGGCCGGCCAGCTCCTGCAGGTCGCCTTCACCGGAGCGCGCGCCTTCATTGTTGTGCTGGCAGGCCACCACCACGCCACCCGGCGCGGTCAGGGCCAGCGCCCGGGCGAACAGGGCCCGGGCTTCCTCGCGCTGGCGCGGCGGCAACACCAGCACCACGGCGTAGCGGGTGGTGTCGCTGGCCAGCTGCTGCTCGTCGCGCACGGTCCAGCCGCTGGCTTCCAGCGCGTCGGCGAACGGTCGGAAGCTCTGCTCGCAGACCAGCTGGCCCGGCTGGGCATGTTCGCGCAGCGGCCAGCCATCGCGGGCGCGCAGGAACAGCACCGGGCCGGCGGGCCAGGACAGCACGCCACTGGCGAACGGCAGGAACAGGGTTTCCAGGGGAGCGTCGTGCTGGGCAGCCATCGGGAGGCACATCTTGAAAGGAGACGGCCATTCTACCGGTTCGCCCGGATCGGCCCCGCCCCGGGCCGATTTGCGTTTATTCAACGCCGCGTTGATCCCCTGCCAACATCCCAACCGTCAGGGTGGAGGCTCACTTGCGATGGAGATGGCTCATGCGTGCATTGTTTGTCGGTGGCGTAGTCGACAACAGCGAGATGGACATGGAGGGCGCGCAGCCGCCAGTGCATTACCCGCAGGACAGCGGCGGCGGCCACTCGCGCTACCGCCTGCACCAGGTGGGCAAGCAGGCCGACGGCAGCGTGGCCTATGCGGTATACGGCGCGCCGGACATGGCCGATGACGAGGTGGCGCGGGTGGCCGACGAACGCGCTTACGCCCGCCGGTTCGAGGCCGAGCCGGAGGTGTTCCAGCACTGAGCCGGCCCGTCTGATCCGGCGTATTCGAGCCGGATCAGCCCAGGCAGCTTGCCGCCCGTCATTCCACCGGCGGCAACTGCCGGATCGCGGCGATCCGGTCCAGCCACACCAGGTGCTGCTGCACCGGGGCATCCAGGTCGTCCAGACGCAGCTGGCCGTTGCTGCCCTCGTTCTCGTCGGCGTCGCGGTACTGCTGAAGCGTCGGCTGCACCGCGACCGTGCCCAGCACGCGGCTGCCATCGTCGAGGGTCACTTCGACCCGGGTTTGACCGTGCAGCTGCGGCAACAGTGCTTCAAGGGCGGCGATCCGCGCCGGATCGGTGTGGATGGTGGGGGCATAACGGGACATGTGGACTCCTGTGGCGTACCCGGTCGATTGTGGGCATGCCGCCGTCAACGGTCCGGCAAAGCACGTCGCTGGTTGCCGAGCACGCTGCGCACGGCCGAGACCAGTTGGGCCACCGAATACGGCTTGGCCACGTGCTCCTGGAAGCCCGAGGCCAATGCGCGCTTGCGGTCATCGGCGCGGGCCAGCGCCGTCACCGCCACGGCGGGCAACGCGTCCGCTTCCACGCCGATGTCTTCGCGCAGGGTCCGCACCAGGCCGTAACCGTCCATGCCGGGCATGCCGATATCGGTCAGCAGCACGTCGATGCCGGTGTGGCCGCCCTGGTCGAGCAGCGCCAGAGCTTCACCGGCCGAAGTCGCTGCGGTGACTTCCGCGCCCTGCTCCTCCAACAGCCGGCGCAGGTACTCCAGCACTTCGGGTTGGTCTTCCACCGCCAGCAGGCGCAGGCCCTTGAGCGGATACGGCTCGATGATCTGTTCGCCGATCGGCCCGCTGAATACCTCGCGCAGCGGGCGACCATCGGCCTGCGGCTGGTAGTGCGGCAAGCGCACGGTGAACGTGGCGCCGTGGCCAGGGCCTTCGCTGGCGGCCGACACCGCGCCGCCGTGCAGTTCAACCAGCTGTTGGGCGATCGCCAGCCCCAGTCCCAGCCCACCATGACGCCGCGTGGTGGTGCCATCGGCCTGGCGGAAGCGGCTGAACAGGTGACGCAGGAATTCCGGGGCGATGCCGTCACCGGAGTCGGCCACGCTGATCGACCAGTGGCCGCCATCGGCGCGCAGGGTCACCGTGACGGTGCCCTCGGCCGGGGTGAACTTGATCGCATTGGAGAGCAGGTTCCACAGCACCTGCTGCAGCCGGGTGGCATCGCCCAGCACCAGCGCCGGTTCCTCGGGCAGCACCAGGCTCATCTCCAGTGCCTTGCCCTCGGCGACCAGCTCCTGGGCACCCATCGCCTCGGTCAGCTGGGCGCGCAGGTCCAGCACTTCCACTTCCAGCTGGACCTTACCCAGCAGCATGCTGCTGAGGTCGAGCATGTCCGAGATCAGGCGCTTCTGCGCCATCGCGCTGTTGGCAATGACGCCCAGGCCCTTGAACAGCGGGCTGGTGTTGTCCACCCGCTGCAGCAGCAGTTCGCTCCAGCCCAGGATGGTGGTCAGCGGGGTACGCAGTTCGTGCGACAGCGTGGCCAGGAACTCGTCCTTCAACCGCGCCATGTTCTCGGCGGCACTGCGTGCGGCGCGCTCGGACTGCAGCAGCTCCTCGCGTGCCATCTCGATTTCGCGGCGCTCGGTCACATCCGGGCTGCTGCCGGCCAGGCCGATGAACCGGCCCATCCGCGAGAAGCGCGGACGCGCGTTCATTTCCAGCCAGCGCCACTGCCCATCCGCGCGGCGGCCGCGTACCAGCGCGTGCATCGAGCGCTGCGCTTTCAGCGCTTCCTGCAGTTCGTAGTCGAACACCGACGCATCGTCGGGATGCACCAGGCCCTGCCAGACCGCTTCGGGTACGCGCTCGTCGCCACCGAAGAACTCGGTGAACGCGCTGTTGACGAACCGGGCGTGGCCCAGCTCGTCCAGCACCCACACCGGCATCGGCAACCCGTCGGCCAGGGCACTGAAACGCGCTTCGCTTTCGGCCAGTTCCACTTCGATCTGCTTGCGGCTGGTGATGTCGAAGAACACCACCGCCACCTGGTTGTCGCCCGGGGCGCCGACGCGCACCGCTTCGACCGAATACCAGCGTCCCAGCGCACGCGCTTCCTGCTCGAACTGCTGGGGTTGGCCGGTCGCGGCAACCTCACCATAGACCTCGAACCATTCGGTTTCGTGCCCCGGCACCACCTCGGTGACGCGCTGCCCAAGTACGCCGATCAGCCCTGTATTTCGCTCGAACGCCTCGTTGAACTCCAAAAACCGGTAATCGACGGCGATCTTGTCCTCAAACAACACCTCGATCACGCAGAAGCCGGCATTCATCTGCTCCAGCATGCTCCGGTACAGGCCGGAATCTGCCGCAGGCGTCATGAAAGGGGAACGTTCAAGGGTGGAAGTGGGCAGGCTGGACAAAGGCGTCAATGGGGCAACTGGCGAAACGGAGGTATACAGCATCTTCCAGACCGCGTATTCGTAGCGTCAAGCGCGGGGTCAGGCGGGTTCGGGTTCTGACGTAGGTGAATTCGCGGCAACCGGGGGCTGCGGCAGGGGGCGTGTCGATTGTCCCACCCGGCGAACAGGAACACACTCAAGCCCGGATCCGTCTGTGATCGTGATCGAGGAGTCGCCATGAACCGCAAACCTTTGGTAGCCGGACTGTTGACCTGCCTGCTGGTGATCGGCTGCGCCAGCGCGGCCCCGCGTTCGGTCACCGATCCCCAGGCACCGCGTGCCTTGAGCGGCGATGGCCCGGTCAAGGTCAGCTGGACCGACCCGGCCCAGTTCACCGAAATCCGCCAGAGCAGCAACCGCTTCGAGGCCGAGCGCGGCGACTGGGTGCAGCAGTTGGCGCAGTACGCGCAGAAGACCGCCGGCAAGCAGTTGCAGCCAGGGCAGACCCTGGAGGTGACCATCACCGACATCAAGCGCGCCGGCGACTACGAGCCCTGGCACGGACCGCGCGGCACCGATATCCGCATCCTGCGCGACGTCTACCCGCCGCGGATCACGCTCAGCTATACCCTGCGTGACGCCCAGGGCCAGGTGCTGGCCGAGGCCGAGCGCAAGCTGTCCGACACCGGCTACCTGCACAACATCGGCATGCAGCGCGATACCGATCCGCTGCGCTACGAGAAGCGGCTGCTGGACGACTGGGCCCAGCGCGACCTGCGCGCCCCGGCCACCGCCAGCAACTGACCCGGATTGCGTAACGCCACGCCATGCGTGGCACTGACGGTGCCCAGCCACGCAGGGCGTGGCTCTACCCGGTTCTCACCCTTGCAGGACGTGCGGCACCCGTTTGACCGCACACGGCAGCTGGTACGCACTGACCCCGCACAGCGGCGCCAGCACATCCAAACGCGGCGATTGGCCCCACAAGGTGACGGTGCTGCCCACCCCGGCCTGCGGCAGGTCGGTGATATCCACGGTGAGCATGTCCATCGATACCCGCCCGATCAGCGTGGCCGCGTGGCCGTCGATCACCACCGGCGTGCCATTGGGCGCGAACTGCGGGTAGCCATCGGCATAACCGAGCGCCACCACGCCCACCCGGGTCGGACGCTGCGCAACGAAGCGCGCGCCATAGCCGACCGGCTCGCCGATACCGATCTCGCGCACGGCGAAGATCTTCGACTGCATGGTCATCACCGGGCGCAGGCGCTCGGTCAACGTCGAGTGCGTGGGCAACGGATTGGCCCCGTACAGCATCAGGCCCGGGCGCACCCAGTCGCTGCGCACGTCCGGCCAGCCCAGCAGCGCCGGTGAGTTGCACAGGCTTGTTTCGCCCGCCAGGCCTTCGATCGCCGCGGCGAAGGTGTCGGCCTGCTCGCGGGTACGCGGGCTGTCCAGTTCATCGGCACGCGCCATGTGGCTCATCAGCACCATCGGCCCGACCTGCGGCAGCGCGCTCAGGCGCGCGTGCGCGGTGCGGAAATCGGCCGGCGACAGGCCGAGACGATGCATGCCGCTGTCCAGCTTCAGCCAGATATGCAGCGTGGCATCGGTGTCGAACGCGGCCACCGCATCGACCTGCCACGGCGCACCGACGGCGAACCACAGGTTGTGCTGCACGATCAGCGGCAGCTCGTCGGCATCGAAGAACCCTTCCAGCAGCACGATCGGCGTGGTAATGCCGGCTTGGCGCAGTTCCAGCGCCTCTTCGATGCAGGCCACGCCGAACGCGTCGGCCTCGCCCTGCAGCGCGCGCGCGCACGCGATGGCACCGTGCCCGTAGGCATCGGCCTTGATCGCGGCCAGCGTCTTGCGGCCACCACCGAGGTCACGGGCGAGGCGGAAATTGGCGCGCAACGCGTCCAGGTCGATCAACGCGCGGGCTGGGCGCATGCTTTGGGCTCACTATGAACAACGGATGCGGCGGTATGGCCGTAACGGAAGATATCCAGGCCTTCGGTGCTGATCTGCGGCTGACGCGCGCTCATCAGGTCGGCCAGGTAACGGCCCGAACCGCAGGCCATGGTCCAGCCCAACGTGCCGTGGCCGGTGTTGAGGAACAGGTTGCGGTACGGGGTGGCGCCGATCACCGGCGTGCCATCGGGGGTGGCCGGGCGCAGCCCGGTCCAGAACTCGGCGCGCGACAGGTCGCCGCCGTGCGGGTACAGATCGCCCACCACCTTTTCCAGGGTGGCGCGGCGGCGCGGCGACAGCGACAGGTCGAACCCGACCACTTCGGCCATGCCACCGACGCGGATGCGGTCGTCGAAGCGGGTGACGGCCACCTTGTAGCTTTCGTCCAGGATGGTCGAGGTCGGCGCCATTGCCGCGTCGGTGATCGGCAGGGTCAGCGAGTAGCCCTTGAGCGGGTACACCGGCAGGCGCAGGCCCAGCGGGTCCACCAGCGAGGGCGAATAGCTGCCGAGCGCGACCACGTAGCGGTCGGCGGTTTCCAGCTTGCCGTCGATGCGCACCCCGGTGATGCGGTCACCATCGGTCTGCAGGCCGGCGATGTCCTGGTCGAAGCGGAACTCAACCCCGGCATCGACGCACATCTGCGCCAGGCGACGGGTGAACAGCTGGCAGTCGCCGGTCTGGTCGCGCGGCAACCACAGCGCGCCGACCAGTTTGTCGGCCACCCCGGCCAGCGCCGGCTCGTGGGCGATGATGCCCTCGCGGTCGAGCACCTTGTAGGGCACGCCGTACTGGGCCAGCACTTCGATGTCCTGCGCCGAGGCGTCCAGCTGCTGTTGGGTGCGGAACAGCTGGGTGGTGCCCAGGTCGCGGCCTTCGAATTCGATGCCGGTCTCGCGGCGCAGCTCGTTCAGGCAGTCGCGGCTGTATTCGGACATGCGCACCATGCGCGCCTTGTTGATCGCGTAGCGCTCGTGGGTGCAGTTGCGCAGCATCTGCGCCAGCCACGCGTACTGGCGCCAATCCAGGCCGGGCCGGATCGCCAGCGGGGCGTGTTCGGAGAACAACCACTTGACCGCCTTCAGCGGCACGCCGGGGGCGGCCCACGGCGAGGTGTACCCGAACGACAGCTGGCCGGCGTTGGCGAAACTGGTTTCCAGCGCCGGACCGGGCTGGCGGTCCACGACCGTGACTTCAAACCCGGCCTGCCGCAGGTACCAGGCACTGGTGGTGCCGATGACGCCGCTGCCAAGGACTAGAACGCGCATGCTGCTTCTCCAACCCGATCATTCCCTGCACTGGAGCGTGCCGGGACCATATTTACGGAAGTATATTCCGGCCAAACCCAGCTTTTCGCCTGTTTTTAGCAGCGATGGCAGGGTATTGTCCTGCCAACCCCCATGCCTGGATGACGCCAATGGCCGTGCGCCCCCGCGAGCTGGACAAGATCGACCGCAAGATCCTGCGCATCCTGCAGGCCGAGGGCCGGATCTCCTTCACCGAGCTGGGCGAACGGGTCGGCCTGTCGACCACGCCCTGCACCGAGCGGGTACGCCGCCTGGAGCGCGATGGCGCCATCACCGGCTACTACGCCAAGCTCGATCCGCACTACCTCAAGGCCAGCCTGCTGGTGTTCGTGGAGATCAGCCTGGCCTACAAGTCCGGCGACATTTTCGAGGAGTTCCGGCGCGCCGCGTTGAAGTTGCCCAACGTGCTGGAATGCCACCTGGTCTCGGGCGATTTCGACTACCTGCTCAAGGCCCGCATCAGCGAGATGGCGTCCTACCGCAAGCTGCTCGGCAGCACGCTGCTGACCTTGCCGCACGTGCGCGAATCCAAGAGCTACATCGTGATGGAAGAGGTCAAGGAAACGTTGATGTTGCCGATTCCGGATTGAGTTGGGCGGCCACCAAACGCGAAAGGCGGCGCGCTTGCGCGCACCGCCTCGGGTCGTGGAATGACGCGCGCGTCAGCGCTGCTGTTTGGAACCGGGGCTGCGCTGGTCCGGCTGCTTGCCGCCCTTCTGGTTCTGCTGGTCCCACTGCTGCTGGTTCTGCTGGCCGGCCTTCTGGTGCTGCTGCTGACTGCCCTGCTGTTCCTGCTGCGGCATCTTCCCGCCCTTCTGGTTCTGCTGGTTGGTCATGATTGCACTCTTCTGAAAAACCTTGGAATACGCCGCATTCCGGCGCACGCACAGGGTTCCGGAAAAACGGTTAATCGCAGGCGAAAAAACAGTGAGCGCAATCGTTGACGCACATGACTGCGGGGCGCGGTTGTGGAGCGTTCATCGATGGCGCGCTGCGCGTGAGGTCATGCTGGCATCGAACGCCGCATCGCTACGGCAGTCGACCGTGGGTCGTCCTTACCGCCAGTTACGGCTTGATCTGCTGGCCGTTGCCGCTGGGGATGGCGTCGTAATACCGGCCGGTACGGGTATCGAGCACGCGGTTGGGGCCGACCTGCTTGGCACCGGGAATGATGCGGCCGTGGCGGTCGTACACCTTGGGCTGCAGGGTCGGGCCCTGGATCGGCTGGGCCGGGCCGTCGCCCTGGGCCTGGATCGGATGAGTCCGCAGCTGCTGCTGGACCTGGCTGTCGGACTTCACCGGCGCCATCTGCCCGGACAGGCTGTCGACCGGGGCCGGACGCACCGGCGTGGGCAGCGGCGTGGGGCTGGGCTGGGTGACCACCACGGGGCGGGTCTTGGTCGGGCTCGGCGGCGGCCCGATCTGCGCCATGGCCGCGGCCGGCAACAGCACCAGCAGCGCAGCGGCGAGGCAGGGGTGGCGGGACATGGCAGGCTCCGGCGGGGATCAGGACTCCACCTTGCACCCACGCGGGTATCAGCACCATGAACATCGCCGATCAAGGCCGCGCGGGTTGAAGCGCCCGCCGCCGGCCCAATCTTGAACCCACCCCCGCGAGGAACCGCCATGACCGCCTTCGATCTCTCTCCCCCCAGCGACGCCCAGCGCCAGGCCCTGGTGGCCGGTCTCAGCGCCGATGAGCGCCGGGTGCTGCTCCAGCACGGCACCGAGGCGCCTTACTGCGGCGTGTTCCTGGACAACAAGCAGGACGGCGTCTATGGCTGCCGCCTGTGCGGGCTGCCGCTGTTCCGTTCCAGCACCAAGTTCGACTCCGGGACCGGCTGGCCGAGCTTCTTCGCCCCGTTCGACCCGGCGCATGTGCGCGAGATCCGCGACATCAGCCACGGCATGATCCGTACCGAGATCGTCTGCGCGCGATGTGACAGCCATCTCGGCCATGTGTTCCCCGATGGTCCACCACCGACCCACGAGCGGCATTGCCTGAATTCGGTCTCGCTGTCGTTCACCCCCAATGGCGAACCCTACCCGGACCCATTGCAGCGCGGCGGCGCCGAAGCCCAGCCCGCGGGTTGACGTCGCGGGCGGCGGACTGAAGCGACCGGCTCGGACCGGTGGGTGCGGGCCGCAGGTCCGCACATCGGCGTCGCAAAAGTGTGACATCGAACAAACGCCCCCTTCAGAAAACCGGGGGACGGGCCGACATGGAGGTATCCCCTACTCCGCGCCGGCCCCATGCTCATCTTCGTTGGATTCCTCATCGTCATCATCAGCGTGCTCGGCGGCTACCTCGGCGCGCACGGCAAGCTGGCCGCCCTGTGGCAACCGTACGAACTGGTCATCATCGGCGGCGCGGCGCTGGGCGCGTTTCTGGTGGGGACCCCGGTCAAGACCGTCAAGCAGACCCTGCAGGCCACCATCGGCGTGTTCAAGGGCCCGGCCTACAAGCAGCAGGACTACATCGACGTCCTGAGCCTGCTCTACGAACTGCTCAACAAGGCCCGCCGCGAGGGCTTCATGGCGCTGGAAGACCATGTCGAGCGCCCGGCCGAAAGCAGCATCTTCGCCAACTACCCCAAGGTGCAGGCCGACCACCACCTGGTCGACTTCATCACCGATTGCCTGCGCCTGATGATCGGCAGCAACATCGAACCGCACGAGCTGGAGCCGCTGCTGGAGATGGAGCTGGAAAAGCACCACGCCGAAGCCATGCAGCCCTCGGCGGTGCTGAACAAGGTGTCCGACGGCCTGCCCGGTTTCGGCATCGTGGCCGCGGTGCTGGGCATCGTGATCACCATGGGCTCGATCGGCGGTGAGATCACCGAGGTCGGCGCGCACGTGGCCGGCGCGCTGGTCGGTACCTTCCTGGGCATCCTGCTGGCCTACGGCTTCGTCAGCCCGCTGGCCGCGGCCGTGGAAGCGCGCGCCGAACAGGACAGCCGTATCTACGAGTCGGTCAAGACCGCCCTGCTGGCCTGCCTGCGCGGCTACAACCCGAAGATCGCCCTCGAATTCGCCCGCAAGACCCTGCCCTCGAACGTGCGCCCGGGTTTCAGCGAATTCGAACAGCACCTCAAGACGGTCAAGTAAGGCACCGCCATGGCCGAGAACAAACCCACCGTCATCGTCCGCCGGGTCAGGAAGGCCGGCCACGCCGCCCATCATGGCGGCGCCTGGAAGGTTGCCTACGCCGACTTCGTCACCGCGATGATGGCCTTCTTCCTGGTGCTGTGGCTGATGGCGGCCACCACCAAGCCCGAGCGCGCGGCCATTTCCGAGTACTTCCGCAACCCCAGCCCGCTGGCGGGGCAGAGTCCGACTGCCGCGCCAGGCATGGCCGGTCCCGGCGGCGCCAGCACCTCGATGATCAAACTGGGCGGGGCCACCGACATTTCGAGGGGCAACAGCAACGACCCGTTCCAGAACCAGCAGGCGGCCAAGCCGGTGCCGCAGACCGAGCGCGAGCGCGAGAAGCAGCAGCTGGAGGCGCTCAAGCAGGAACTGGAAGAAGCGATCAGCAAAAGCCAGGCGCTGGAACCGTTCAAGGACCAGTTGCTGCTGGACCTCACCCCGGAAGGCCTGCGCATCCAGATCGTGGACAAGCAGAACCGGCCGATGTTCGACATGGGCAGCGCCGCGCTCAAGCCGTACACGCGCGACATCCTGCGCGAGCTGTCGCAGTTCATCAACCACGTGCCGAACCGGATCAGCATCACCGGCCACACCGACACCACCGCCTACAACGCCGTGCACGGCTACAGCAACTGGGAACTCAGCGCCGACCGCGCCAACGCGGCCCGTCGCGCCCTGCTCGACGGTGGCATGACCGAGGAGAAGGTGACCCGCGTGGTCGGGCTGTCCTCCTCGGTGTTGTTCGACAAGACCCAGCCGGACAATCCGATCAACCGCCGCATCAGCATCGTGGTGATGACCAAGGCCGCCGAAGCCGCTGCGTTGGCCGGTGCCGGACAGGAACTGGCGCTGTCGCCGACCGCTGCCGACCCGGACATCCAGGCGGCGCAGGCACCGGCGGGGTCACCCTGACGGAAGGAAGCCGGGCGTGGGCAGCTGGTCAGCCGTTCGGATGGACGGCGGGCCGGTCGGACGCCCGAATGGTCGGGCCATGCACGCCTGGCGCTGTTGGCGCCGCACGACCGGACGAGAAGTACGTGCCTTGGTAGGTCGCGCCCCGGCCGACTGCACGCAGGTGGGCAACGTTCGATGTGGCATGACCCTCAACGCAGCTGCCGGTTCCGGGCGCCATATCGTTTCGAGGTCATGCGTTCCCGGGCGTGGGCGGTCCATCGGCAGTCGGCTGCGACCCGACCCTACCGGCGGGTCCTGCGTGGGCGGGCCGTCCGCGCCGCGCGTGCCTGTGTGGAGCCTGTCCGCAGGGACGGGCCGACGGCAGCGGCCAACCCCATTACAATGGCGGTCTTTCCCTGTGTAGATAGACGCCACCATGTCCAAGCAGTCCAAGGCCAAGCGCGACAAGCGCAAGAAGCAGCAGCCCAAGCGCCCGATCAACCGCCTCAACGCCCAGCAGCCGGTGCAGAACCATGCCGTGCTGACCAACGAAGAGGGTCAGGTCGTCGCCGCGATCGGCCTGCAGGGCACCGAATGGCTGCTGGCCATCGGCGGCCAGACCATGGGCAACGCCGACAACCCGGTGCCGATGCTGGCCATGCTCAAGCACCTGTCCAACGTGCAGGAAAAGGAAGGCCGCAAGGTCAACCTGGAATACTCGAGCCAGCTGCAGCAGCTGATCGATGACCTGGCCGCCGACGAAGGCAAGACCGCCGACGAGTACCTGGCCCAGCTGGTCTCCGAGTTCGAAGGCGTGGAAGGCGAAGAAGGCGACGACGCCGAAGACGCCGAAGACGCGCAGATCGTGGACGAGGCCGGCACCGACGCCGCAGCCGAAACCGCCCCGGCCGCCAGCGACGACAAGCCGCAGGCCTGAGCCACGGCAATCCGGTGACGGTCTATATCGACGATGCGGTCCATCCCTGGCGCGGCGAGCGCTGGGCGCATCTGATGGCCGACACCCTGCCCGAGCTGCACGCCATGGCGGCGCAGCTCGGGATTCCCCGCCGGGCGTTCCAGAACCGACCCAGCGGCGCCCACTACGACGTGCCCGCCCCGCTGCGTGCCCACGCCATCGAACTGGGCGCGCAAGCCATCTCGCGGCACACCGACCGCGCGCTGGTCAAAGCAGTCATCGCCAACGCGCGCACGCAATACCAGCCGTAGTGCCGGCCGCTGGCCGGCAACCTCATGAACCTGCCAGCGCACGCTGCGTGCCGGCCGCTGGCCTGCAACCTCATGAACCTCTCAGCGCACGCCGCGTGCCGGCCGCTGGCCGGCAACCTCATGAACCTCTCAGCGCAGGCTGCGCGCCGGCCATTGGCCGGCACATGCTGTCAGGGGGCTTTTACGCCGGATGCGAGGGGCAGCCGACCAACGGTCGGCTCTACCGGTCTCTCAGAACGGGTCGCTGCCCGGTCGCACTTCCACGCCCAACAACGAGCACAGCGCCAGCATCGCGTCGTCGTCGCGGCTGAGCGCCATCCAGCCGGCCAGGCCGTCGTTGCCGGTGTCCACGCTCCACAGCGAGTAGTTCTGCTCGCGGAGGCGGTCGTAGGCGGTGCCCATCAGCACCGAGGCGTCCACCTTGGCGGCGAAATCCTCGTCATCCAGGTCGCCGCCCCAGTCCAGCTGCAGGTTCCAGCGCGCGGACAGCTCGTTGACCGCCGACATCAGCGCATCGGCATCCTCACGGTCCACCTCGAACCCGGACTGCCAGGCGATGGCGGCCATCAGCGGCGGCAGCCAGTCGGCTTCTTCGTCGATCTCCTCGCCGGCTTCCAGCACCGCCTCGCGCCAGCGGTTGAACTGCTGCAGGCCCAGCTCTTCATCGCCCGGGTTGATCAGCACGAACAGGTTCCAGATCCGCGCCTCGAAATCGTCTTCGTCGAAATCGCGCTCTTCTTCTTCGAAGTCGAAATAATCGCTGTTGTCAGGCATGACCGGTATTCCTGTAGGCAGGCGGGCATTCTGCCGTGCAGTGGCGTTGGCAGGAAGCGAAATTCGGCCGCGGGGCCGCCGCGGTTTATCCTGTACGTCTGGAAGATGGCCGTGGTGGCCATTACGACGCACTGACCATGAGCGATACCCCTCCCGATCACCTGGCGATCAACCCGACCAGTCCCTTCCATGATGGCCCCGCGCTTGAGCGTGGCGTCGGCATCCGTTTCAACGATGTCGAGCGCGACAACGTCGAAGAATATTCGGTCAGCGAAGGCTGGATCCGCGTACAGGCCGGCAAGGCCCGCGACCGCCGTGGCAACCCGATGACCATCAAGATCAAGGGCACCGTGGTGGCGTATTACCTGGACCAGAAGCCGGACGCCTGATCCACCGCACGGGGGTAGAGCCACCCCATGGGTGGCTGCTTTCCGGGCCGGGCGCAGGCCAGACCTTCGGCGTTGCGACAGCCACCCATGGGGTGGCTCTACCCGTCGGTCGGGCGCAGGCCGACATCGGGCATTGCGACAGCCACCCATGGGGTGGCTCTACCCTCCGGATTTATGGTTTACCCGCGCTGGCGCGTTTCCAGCAGGTCCAGGTTGCGGATCAGGCGGCGCGAGACCTCATCGGAGATCGTGCCGCGCCGGGTCAGCCGGAACAGTTCCTCGCGCTCGGCGGTCAGCCCGGCGCCGCGCAGCTGGCGGTAGCCCTCTTCCATCCGCCGCACCTTTTCCGGGTCCGCATCGGGTCCGTCGTCCTTCTCCAGGTTGCGCTGGTACAGCAGGCTCACCCGCGAGGCGGCGTCGTTGTACAGCTGCACGTTCTCGGTGGTCTGGTTCTGCACCAGTTGCTGGCGCATGCGTTCCACCCCGGCCAAGGCCGCCTTGGACGCCAGTCGCCGTGCCAGGTCCTCGGCCTTGCGCTCGCCCGAATCGGCCGGCAGCTCCAGGCCCTTGAGCAGGCGCGGCAGCGCCACGCTGGCCGCCACCAGCGAGAACAGGATCACCGCCGCCGCCAGGAAGATCACCAGGTCGCGCGCGGGGAACGCGCTGCCATCGGGCAGGAACAACGGCAGGGTGAGCACGCCGGCCAGGGTGATCGCACCGCGCACGCCGGCCACCGAGGTCGCCACGACGATGCGCCACGAGGTGCCTTGCCGTACTTCGCCGCGATGGCGGGCACGCAGGACGCTCCAGCGCAGCGACACCCACACCCAGGCCAGGCGCAGCACGATCAGCGTCAGGTTGATCACCACCACGTACACCAGCAACCACCACGCGCTGTGGTGGCCGCTCTCGCTGACGGTGGTGATCGCGCGATCCACGATGCCCGGCAGCTGCTCGCCGAGCAGCACGAACATGATGCCGTTGAAGCTGAACTGCAGCATCCCCCACACCGCCGCGCGCTGCACGCGCATGCTGCCGGAGACGCGACCGGTCAGCTCGACGTAGCTCATGGTGATGCCGGCGGCCACCGCCGCCAGGATGCCCGAGGCATTGGCTTCTTCAGCCAGCAGGTAGGCCGCGAACGGAATCAGCAGGTTGACCAGCAACGCCGCGCCCGGCTCTTCACCGAAACGCCGCCACAGCCAGCGCTGGAACGTCGATACCCCCAGGGTCACCGCCACGCCGATCGCAAGGCCCGCCAGCGCCACCCACAGGAACGTCAGCGAGGCGGTCGCCAGCGAGAAGCTGCCGGTCATCACCGCGGCCACCGCGAAGCGGAAACAGACCAGGCCGGACGCATCGTTCAACAACGATTCGCCTTCCAGGATGTGCATCAGGCGCTTGGGAATCGGCGCGCGCGAAGCGATTGAGCCCACCGCCACCGGATCGGTCGGGGAAATGATCGCGGCCAGCGCGAAGGCCACCGCCAGCGGCATCACCGGGATCATCCAGTGGATCAGGAAGCCGGCGCCGACCACGGTGAACACCACCAGCCCGAGCGCCAGCTCCAGGATCACGCCCTTGTCGCGGAACAGGCCCTGCTTGGGAATACGCCAGCCATCGAGGAACAGCAGCGGCGGCAGGAACAGCAGGAAGAACATTTCCGGTTCCAGCGCGTGGCCACGATTGAACACCCCGGCGATCACCGCCCCCAGCCCGATCTGCACCAGTGGCAGTGGCAAGGACAACGGCAATACCCGGACCAGGTAGCCGCTGGCGACAACGGCCACCAGCATCGCCAGGACGACTTCAATGGTATGCATGTATTTTCCAGTGGACGGCGCGAGGGGGAGGCTGCGAGGCAGCCGGCGCCGGAAACTGCAAAAAAACTACCACACCCGTCCGCCGGAGCGAACGCCGACGCGGCCCAGGCTCAGTCGCTGGACAGCAGCTGACGCGCGCTCCAGGCAGTGACATCGGCCTCCATTGCCGGCGTCAGCGCGTGATCGGCCACGTAGCTGCGCAGTGCGTGCGCCACGCCCAGCGCCTGCAGACGCGCCGATGCAGCGGTAGCCAACGCGAACGGCAACGTGCTGTCATCGCGTCCGTGCAGGATCAGACCCTGCACGCCACGGCGGGCGATGTCGGCCGGGATGTGCGGTGCGATCTCCGGCAGGATGCGCCCGGACAGGATCGCAAACTGCCGCGCCACCTGCGGTGCGGTGAGCGCGATGCCTGCGCTCATGATCCCGCCCTGGCTGAAGCCGGCCACCAGCGTGTGCGCGGCATCGATGCCGAGCTGCGCCTGCTGGTCGCGCACGTACGCGATCAACAGACGACGGCTGGCCTCGGCCTGTGCGGGATCGATCACCGGCCCGTTCGCGCCGAACTGCACCGTGAACCAGCCAAAGGCATCCGCAGCGAACGCGAGCGGACCGCGTGGCAGCAGCACCTGCAAGCGCGGATCCAGCCCATGGGCCAGCGCCTGCAGTGATCGTTCATTGCCGCCCACGCCATGCAACAGCACCACCAGCCCCTGCGCCGGCCCCGTGGCCGCACGTACCACCGTATGCAGGCTGCTCACGCAGCCGCCTGGCCGTCGAAGCGGTAGATGTCCATCGCCAGGAAACCGGCATCGATACCGGCGTCGATGCGCTGCGCGCCCAGCACCTCGCCGCCGGCCGCGCCCATGGCCAAGTGCAGCGGCTGCAGGTGCTCGTCACTGGGGTGCGCCTGCACCGCATGCGGCGCGCGGGCGCGGTAATCCAGCAGCGCGGCACTGTCATTGGCCTGCAGGCGCTGCTCCACCCAGTCGATGAAGGGGCGCACGTACGGCGCTTCCTTGCCCTCGGCGTAGTTGCCCCAGTCGTGCAGGTTGTGGGTGATGCTGCCCGAACCGATCACCAGCACACCCTGCTCGCGCAGCGGTGCCAGCGCGCGGCCCAGTGCGTACTGGTGGGTCGGCCCCAGCAGCGGCTGGATCGCCAGCGGTACCACCGGGATGTCCGCCTGCGGGTACAGGAAGCGCAGCGGTACCCACGCGCCATGGTCCAGGCCCCGCCGTGGATCGATCGCGGCAGGCAGGCCGGCAGCATCCAGCCGTGCGGCGATCTCGGCCGCCAGCGCCGGATCGCCCGGCGCCGGGTACTGCAGGTCGAACAGCGCCTGCGGGAAACCGCCGAAGTCGTGGATCGTCGGTGGCTGCGCATGCCCGCCCACCGCCGGCTGGTGGGTGAGCCAGTGCGCCGAGGCCATCACGATCGCGCGCGGACGCGGCAACTGCTTGGCCAGCGTCGCCAGGCGCTTGCCGACCAGACCGGGGTTGAGCGCGGTCATCGGCGAACCGTGGGAGATGTACAGCGAGGGCAGACGGGACATCACAGACTCCAGGAGAAGAACATCGATGCAGCCGCGCTCAGCGCGACACCAGCGTCCACTTGCCATCGCCGATGCAGAACAGCACCAGCAGTGCGAACGCCCAGAACGCCGGGTATTCCCAGCCACCGCCGGCATTGGCGAAGCTGAAACCGTTGGCACCGTGCACGCTGACGATGGTGCCCAGCAGCAGCGGCACGCCTGCCAGCCCGACCCAGCGCGCGTAGATGCCGAGCAGCAGCGCGGCGGCCAGGGTGAGTTCCAGCGCGATGGTCAGGTAGCCGAGCGCACCGGGCAGGCCCAGCGAGGCGAAATAGGCGGCGGTGCCGGCCGGGGTGAACACCAGCAGCTTGGTCAGGCCGTGCACCAGGAACAGCGCACCCAGGCCCCAGCGCAGCAGGCTGGCGCCCAGCGGGGCAAGTGCGGAAACACGTACAGGGGACGGTTGCATGGGGGACCTCGCGGATTAGGATGGGCACAGGTTATTGCGCTCACTCACGGCGATAAATACGATCAGACGACGCTGTTTATTACGGGAAATGAAACAATGGACACTCTCGAGGCGATGCGTGTGTTCGTGGCCGTGGTCGAGCGCAATGGCTTCAGCGCGGCGGCCCAGGCGCTGGACCTGTCCACGGCAGGGGTGACGCGGCAGATCGCGGCGCTGGAGAAGCGACTGTCCACCCGTTTGCTCAACCGCACCACCCGCCGGGTCAGCCCGACCAGCACCGGTGCGGCCTATTACGCGCAATGCGTGCAGCTGCTGGCGCAGTTCGACGCGCTGGAGGCCGGGATCGGCGCGCAGGCGCTGGAGCCGTCCGGGCTGCTGCGGGTCAATGCGCCGGTGAGCTACGGCATCGCCCGGCTGGGCCCGCTGCTGGCCGGCTACCGCGCGCGCTACCCGCAGGTGCAGTTGGAGCTCTCCCTGTCCGACCGCCTGGTGGACATGGTCGAAGAAGGCTACGACGTGGCCCTGCGCATCACCCGCCAACCGAGCCCGGCGCTGATCGCGCGCAAGCTGGCCGACACCCAGATCACCCTGTGCGCGGCTCCGGCCTATCTGGACGCGCGCGGCCGTCCGCAGCAGCCCGAAGATCTGGCCGACCACCAGTGCCTGGGCTACAGCTACTGGGGCGGTGGCGACAGCTGGCCGTTGCGCGGGCCGCGCGGCGACGTTTCCGTGGCGGTGCGCGGCGGCCTGCGCGCGAACAATGGCGATGTCCTGCGCGAAGCGGCGCTGGCCGGGATGGGCATCATCCTGCAGCCGGATTTCCTGGTCGGCGACGCCCTGGCCGACGGCCGCCTTGAACGCCTGCTGCCGGACTGGGACGTCGCCCCGATCGGCATTTACGCGGTCTACACCAGCCGCAATCACCTTGCTCCGAAGGTACGCAGCTTCATTGATTACCTGGTGGAAGCGTTGGGCTGAGGGTGCGCGCTTGATTGCGCTGATCTTTGCGAACAGCAGCGCTTCTGTTTTCCGGAAGGAGGGGCCCGGGTAGGGCTCGACGGGACACGCCGTGAACCCATCCATGGGGGCTCGT
>NZ_JBFULB010000021.1:0-24250 GCF_056400545.1 Stenotrophomonas sp. P5_A8
CACCTGAACAGCCTTTCAGCCGGAGCCAATGCATGAAAGTGCGACCGCGGGGTAATCGGCGATGAAAGGTTGCCCGTACGGGACGAAAGACCAAGAGCGGGCGTCCTGTTGGCGCGCGCGCCCCCATCATCAGGCCTCGCTAACCCGCGCAGCCTCCCCACGCCGCACCAACCGCTCCCGCACCTTGTCGTACACCAGGTTGTACACATACGTGTAAGGCAGGAAGAACGCGATCAGCCCCATCTCCAACAGGAACGCATCCCAGTAGGAGATGGACAGCCACCACGCGGCCAGCAGCACCACCACCAGCACCAGCCCACCCTCGAAGCCCACCGCGTGCCCGATACGCACCGGCACGGTCCGCTTGAACCCGAACTTCTTCTCCACCCGCTCGAACATTGCGTTGTAGAGCATGTTCCAGAGCATCGCGCACGTGGCCAGGGCGATGGTGAGTACGCCGGTGTCGAACAGCGACTTGCCCAGCACGTAGGACATCACCGGCGCGCACAGGCACAGGGCGATGCCTTCAAACAGCACGGCGTGGACGATTCGGTCCCAAAGGGTCTTTTCGGTTTTCATGGGTGCAGCACCTGATGTTCGCCGCCGGCAGGGCCAGGCGGAGAGGAGAGCGGATCGAAGGAGGGGGAGGGGGCGGCGATCAACGCTCGTAGCGCGCCCGGAGACCATGGTATAAGTTTCAAAAATGGTGAAAAACCCCCAATATCGTAGGCGGCCGTTTCATATATGAAACACTTTCCGTGGGACAACCTGATGGTGCTGCTCGCGGTGGTCCGTGGCGGCACCCTGCGCGAAGCCGCCAAGGCAGCGCGCATGAGCACGGCCACGCTGTCGCGCCGGCTGGATGCGCTGGAAGAGCGGCTGGGCGGCAAGGTGGTGGAGCGCACGTCCACCGGCTGCATCCCCACCGAGCTGGGGCAGCGGGTGTTTGCGCTGGCCGAGCAGATGGAGGAGGCCGCCGACGAGATCGCCCGCGAAGCCGATACGCCCAAGGAGCTGGTGGGCACGGTGCGGATCAACGCCGACGAATGGGCCAGCTTCCTGCTGATCACCCTGTTGCCCGGACTGAATCGCCAGCACCCCGGCCTGGGCGTGGAGGTGCTCACCTCGCGCGAGCCTTACAACCTGGCCCGCCGCGAGGCCGACGCGCTGCTGCGCTACGGTCCGCCCGACACGACGGATCTGCGCGGTGACCGCGTAGGCCGTGTGGAATACGCGTTGTACGCCAACCAGGCCTACGCCGCGCGGCGGCAGGCGGCGATTGCCAACCAGGCGTGGCATGAGCTGGAATTCGTGGGACTGGACGAGCCGCGCGTGGAGTTCGAGGTGGAGCGCTGGCTGCGCACGCTGCCCGGCGCCAACCGCCCGTGGCTGCGCTGCAACTATTCGGTGGGTGTGCTGGATGGCGTGACTGCAGGTGGCGGGCTGGGGGTCATCGAGTGCACGGTGGCGCAGCACGTGGGCGGGCTGGTGCGCGTGCGCGATGCGCCGGCATTGAGCCAGGAGGTGTGGCTGTGGACGCACCGGTCGCTGTACGACACGCCGCGCTTCCAGGCGGTGCGCGACTTCCTCAAGCACGCCTGGCTCAATGCGATGGGTGAGCGCGGGTAGCGGGTGGTGTAAGGCGTGCGCGACGGCGTCATGCAGCCTTGGCAAGGCTGTCAATGAGGAAAGTGGCCCTTGCTCAATGCTGCGTCCAGAATCAGACGCCGGGATGCCAGGACGAGGAAGCGTGAGGCCCGCTCCGCATATCGCGTAGCATCGCCCCCAGCATGCAACCGGACGCGGCGATGGGGAGCAGGATGAAGCGACTGTGGCGATGGGCCTGGGTACTGTGTCTATTGCCGGTAATGGCGTTGGCCGCAACCACGCCGATTCTCGAACTGCATGACCCGGTGGTGGACACGGTTGGCGTTCTCGACGCCAGCCAGACCGCGCAATTGCGCGCGCAGGCGCTGGACCTGCAGGCACGGCGCGGTGCGCAGTTGCAGATCCTGGTGGTGGACAGCACCGGCGAGGACGGCATCGAAGCCTACGCGCTACGGGTGTTCGACCAGTGGAAGATTGGCCGCCAGGGAGTGGATGACGGCGTGCTGCTGGTGCTGGCCATGGGCGACCGCCGTGTGCGCATCCAGACCGGCTATGGGCTGGAAGGCGCGATTCCGGATGCCTACGCTCAGCGGATCATCGACCAGGCCATCCTCCCGCGTCTACGCGAGGGTGAGCCCGCCCAAGGACTGATCGACGGCAGTGCGCTGCTGGTGCGGCTGGTGGATGGCGAGGCGCTGCCGCCGCCCAGCGACGATGCCGATGCCCACGTGACCCGGCTGCCGCAGGACTGGCGGCGGGGCGACAGCATCGTGGCGCTCGCACTGCTGGCCGGCTTTCTGCTGGGGCTATGGCCGCGACGTCCCGCAGTGGACGCCAAGGCGCCTGTGCGGCGCTGGTGGATGCGGCCGCTGCTGATGGCGGGTGCGGTGGCGATCGGCGCGCTGGCCTGTGCGCTGCTGAGCCCGGGTGCGACCCCGGCGCTGGCCATCGCGATGGGTTTCCTGGTGCCAATGGCTGCCGTGCTCGGTTGGCTATGGCGGGACAACGGGCCATCGCGCTGGGCGCTGGGTCCGCTGCTGGTCGCCTGTGTCGCGGGCGACATCGCATGGCTCTGGTCCGGTCGCCCCCTGCCCAGCTTGGCGCTGCACATCGCAGCAGTGGTCGTGCTGGCCTTCGTGGGGATGGTGATCACGTTCCTGGTGCTCGCGCTGCGCTCCAGTTGGCGGGTGGGGCGCATCGGCTTCTTCGCACGGCTGGTGTTCCTGTCGATGCTGACCGCAGGCTTCGTCTGGCTGGTGCAGCGTACCTTCGCGAAGATGGGCAGTGACGCCGGTACGGTGATGCTGGTGGCGGGCACGTTCGTTCTGTATTTCGCCTGGACGTTGGTGATGGCACTGCACCAGCGGCCCCAGAAGGGCGGCAAGGGCCGGCGACGCGGCGGCGGCTCGCGCCGCAATGACGAGCGTAGTTCGTCCAACAGCTCATCCAGTAGTTCGTCCAGCAGTTGGTCCGGTGGTGGCGGACGCAGTGGCGGTGGCGGCGCATCGGGAAGCTGGTAAGCGTCGGATCAGGCCGAATACATGCGCCAACCGAGCGCAGCGTCGATGAGTTCGGCGCCGGCCGTAACGCCGCTCAACCGCGCCTGCACGCCCCGTGCATTGGGCAGCGAGCGCTGCTCGGGGAACCAGCGGCGGGTAACGTCGGCCACGATCAGCAGCCCTTCGTCATCGCCCATCGGCGCGAAGTAGGGCGTTGGTGGCGACAGCGGTTCCAGGCCGAACGTGGCTTCAATCCGCGCCTGCGTGACAGCAACGGACACCGCCGGCAGGCCGACCTCGCTGATGCAGGTCATCTCGCTGCCGTGGAAGGCGCCGTGCAGCGCCGACGCGGGCAGGCGCCGGCGTGCGATCAGCTCCAGGATCAGGCCGTCGGGGCCGGTGAAGTAGATCGATTCCGAATCCCAGCGGCCTTCGAAGGTGAAGTGTTCCTGGCCCTCGGCATTGCGCTGGCGCGTGGCGCGTGCATCCAGCCACGCGGTGGCTTCGGTGAAGCGGTTGTGTGGCACGTTGAAGGCAAGATGCACGCCGCCGACCGGCAGTTCGCCCGCAGGAACAAGCTGCAAGGTGCTCCAGCCCACCTGCACGCGATCACCGTCCACCGGCAATTGCAGCACATCGCGGAAGTACGCCGCCACGGCGGCGAGATCGGAAACCGGCAGGATCAGGTGGTCGATACGCATGCAGGCATGGTGCAGCGGACGCACGTGCAGGTCCAGTGCACGGCGCACATTCACCCGCTGCGTTTGCTCGACGACGCATCCACCAGTGGATAGCCGCTGAAGGGTTTCACTTCGTCCATCAGGAACTGCGAGACGATCTTTTCAACGCCGTAGTCGCCGCCGAGCAGCAGCCGGGCGATGTCCTTCCAATGGTGCACATCGTTGACGATCACCCGCAGCAGGTAGTCCGACGCGCCGGAGATGCGGCAGGCCTCGACCACCTCGGGCATGGCCAGTATGCGGCGGTCGAAGGCGGTGAATTCTTCCAGCACGTGCTGCTTGAAGGTGACCAGCGCGAGCACCACCGTGACCGAGCGGATGCGGTCCACCGCCACGTGCGCGCGATAGCCACGGATCAGTCCCTTGGTCTCCAGGGTGCGCACGCGCGCCAGGCAGGCACTGGGCGAGAGAGCCACGCGCTCGGCCAGCGCCTGGTTGGTGATGCGCGCGTCCTGCTGCAGCACGTCGAGGATCTTCAGGTCGGTGCGATCGAGGGCCTTGGCAGTCATGGAACTCCGGGAGGCGGCATGCACCGCAGGTTGTTCGCTATTTGAGGGCCAGTGCCGCAGATTCTGCGTAATTCACCTGCGATATCGGCCGGATCTTCGGTTTTGCGCCAGATAACCATAAGGCAATCAATGGTTTGGCGCCAGTTAGTGCCCCGTCGTTTCTGCTGGACAGCGATAGCCCTTTTCACTTTCACTCGACCTCAGCCGTGATCGCCACCGCGCAGACAGCCGCCGGTAGCGTCATCCATCGCCACTCGGGGGACCGTGCCAATGTCGTCGCATCTCCACGTACGCAAGCTGACCCGCGCCATCCGTGTTTCCTGTTGCCTGGGCCTGATCGCCAGCGCACCCGCCTGGGCGCAGGACGCCGCCCCTGCCTCCGGGGACCCGGCCAAGACCCTGGACACCATCGTGGTCACCGCCGGCAAGCTGAAGGAGTCGGTGCGCGAGATCGCCGGCTCCGTCTCGGCGGTCACCGACCAGCAACTGCAGGACATCGGCGCGCAGTCGCTGGCCGATTACATCCAGCGCACCCCGGGCGTGGTGTTCAACAACTACCAGCCGGGCGTGTCGCACGTGGTGATGCGCGGCATCGCCACCAGTTCGGGCAATGTGCAGGGCCAGCCGACCACCGGTTACTTCCTCAACGAAGTGCCGCTGACTGAGCCGGGCTGGACGATCGCGATCCCCGATATCGATGCGTTCGACCTCAATCGCGTGGAGGTGCTGCGCGGCCCGCAGGGCACGTTGTTCGGTTCGGCCTCGATGGGCGGTGCGATCAACTACGTGGCCAACGTGGCCGACAGCAGTGGCTTCGATGCCGCCGCCGAAGCGACGGTGAGCCAGACCAAGAATGCGGACGTGGGCTATTCGGCCAAGGCCATGGTCAACCTGCCGATCAAGGAAGACCTGCTCGCCGTGCGCGCAGTGGCGCAGTACCGCGATGCGCCCGGCTTCCTGGACAACATCGGCACCGGCAAGAAGGGGTCCAACAGCAGCACCGTGGAGGGCGGCCGCCTGTCGGTGGTGCTCACCCCAAGCGAAGGCACCACGCTGACCTGGCTGAGCCTGCTGCAGAACACCGACAGCGACGACAACAGTTACCGCATCGTTGGCTTGGGCGACCTGGAGCGCAAGACCGCGCTGCCCGAGTTCACCAACACCAAGGTGGCCGTGCACAGCCTGCGTCTGGACCAGGACCTGGGCGTCGCCGACCTCACCGCGTTGTTGTCCTACCAGAAGAAACAGCAGGACTGGCGCTTCGACTACACCCCGGTGCGCGGCGCTTACAACGCCGACCTGGGCCTGGGCCTGACCGCGCCGCTGTACATCGCCTCCGGCGGCGAGAGCCGGGGGAAGAGCATCGAGCTGCGCCTGTCGTCCAAGCCCGGTGGCCGCATCGACTGGCTGGTGGGCGGGATGTACTTCGATTCGGACAAAAGCCTGTACGAGACGCTCGGTGCGCGGGGCGCGGCCGGTGCCTTCGACCGCTCGCCGCTGTACGGCCCGGGCAGCGGTGCGGTGATCGCGCCGGACGGGGAGATCTTCAACGGCTTCGGCACCCGGTTGAGCGGCTCGGAGGCGGCGTTGTTCGGTGAAGCCAGCCTGCACCTCAACGAACAGTGGAAGCTGACCGTGGGCGGTCGCCTGTTCCGCAACAAGGTGCGCACGACCACCACGCAGGAAGGCTTCTCGACCTATCCCGGCGCGCCGATCGTGTCCACCCAGCAGACCGAGGAAGACGGGTTCAATCCGAAGGTGTCGCTCACCTGGCAGGCGACCGACGATGTGATGGTCTACGGACTGGTGTCCGAGGGCTTCCGCTTCGGCGAGCCGAACACGGCCGGCCTGAGTACCTATCCGGTGCCGTCGGGGTCGAAGAGCGACAGCCTGATCAACTACGAGCTGGGCACGCGCACCCGCTGGGCCGGTGGTCGCCTGCTGCTGGACGCCACGCTGTTCTACGTGGACTGGAAAGACATCCAGTTGCGGCTGCAGACGCCGGACTTCTTCAACTACGCCAGCAACGGCGGCAAGGCCTACAGCCGTGGCGTCGAGCTTTCCGCGACCTGGCGCCCGGTGGATGCGTTCGACTGGCAGGCTTCGGCAACGTGGCAGCACGCGCGGCTGGATGAAGACCTACTGATTCTGTATTACGGCACCGCGCCGGCGGGTTCGCAGCTGCCAGGCTCGGCCGACTGGACGGTGAGCAACCTGCTCACCTACCACTTCGATGCGCGCTTCGATCCCACGCTGTCGCTCTCCCACCAGTACGTGGGCGGTGGCATCAGCGATCTCAACTCGGCCGTTCCCGGGGTGACGCCGAACCGGCAGGGCAACTACAACCTGTTCGACCTGCGCTACCGGATGACCTTCGGTACCACCGATGTGACCCTGTTCGGCAGCAACCTCACCGACAAGCGCGGCATCACCCGCAGCGTGACCGAAACCAACGGCATCGGCGAAGGCCTGGTGCGGCCGCGTACCTACGGCCTCACCGTTCACTGGCGTTACTGACAGCATGGACGGGACGGGTCGGGTGGACGAACGTTCGATCGGGCGCTGGCAGCTTGCGGCCCGCCGCAAGACGCTGGAGTCGGTGGTGGCCGATGGCGAGCGCGCCGGTCTGCACCGTCGGCTTGGCGCGGGCAGCCTGCTGGTGCTGGGGGTGGCCAACATCCTGGGTGCGGGCATCTACGTGGTGACCGGGACGGCGGCGGCCAGCTTCGCCGGGCCGGCGGTGCTGCTGGCGTTCGTGCTGGCGGCGCTGGCCTGTGGTTTCACCGGGTTGTGCTACGCCGAGCTGGCCTCGGTGATTCCGGTGTCCGGATCGGCGTACTCATACTGCTATGTGACCCTGGGGGAGGGCGCGGCGTGGGCGCTGGCCTGGATGGTGATCCTAGAATACCTGCTGGCGGCCGCCGCGGTGGCGGCGGGGTTCTCCGGCTATCTGACCAGCCTGCTCGGCGATCTGCATGTGCAGGTGCCCATGGCCCTGGCCACCTCCAGCGTGATCGCCAGCCAGCTGGGCGGCCACACGCAGTTGTCCTTCAGTGGTGGCGCCAATGTGGTGGCCGCGCTGGCCGTGCTGGCGGCCGCGGCGGTACAGATTGCCGGGGTAGGGCGGTCGGCGTTTGCCAACCTGGTGCTGGTGCTGATCAAGATCACGGTGCTGCTGGCCTTCATCGGGGTCGGCTCGCAGTTCATCGACACCGCCAACTGGCATCCGTTCCTGCCGGCCAACGAAGGCGGGTTCGCCTACGGCTGGCCCGGGGTGATGCGCGCGGCGGCGATGCTGTTCTTCGCCTATCTCGGCTTCGAGACGGTGTCGATGGCAGCGGCCGAAGCGCGCAACCCGCGCCGTGATGTGCCGGTGGGCATTCTCGGCTCGCTCGTGGTGTGCACGGTGCTGTACATCGCCGCCGGTGCGGTGCTGACCGGGCTGGTGCCGTTCCGCGAACTTGGCGTGCCCGATCCGGTCGCGCTGGCGGTGGACCGCATCGGCTGGCCGGGCTTTGCGGTGCTGATCAAGGTGGGTGCGCTGACCGGGTTGGGCTCGGTGCTGCTGGCCAACGCGTACGGCGCGTCGCGGATCAGCCTGAGCATCGCCCGCGATGGGTTGCTGCCGGCGTTTTTCACCCGCGTACATCCGCGCCTGGGTACGCCGTGGCTGGCCAGCGTGGTGTTCGGCACGGCCAGTGCGGTGCTGGCCGCGCTGCTGCCGATCGGCATCCTCGGCGACCTGATCTGCCTGGGCATCGCCTCGGCCTTCATCGTGGTGTGCATCGCGGTGATGTGGCTGCGCTCCACCCGTCCGGACCTGCGCGGTGGTTTCCGCGTGCCGCTCGGCGGGGTGTGGATCGGCCGCACCTGGATCGGCGTGGTGCCGGTGCTGGGCATCGTGATGTGTCTGGCGATGATGGCCCCGGTGCTCGGTGACATGTACGCGCAGGTGCGCCGTGGCGACACGTTGCCGGCCACCATTCTGCTGGTCTACGTGTTGGTCGGCGCCTTCCTCTATCTCGGTTATGGCCAGCGCCGCGCGCGCCGGCATGTGCAGGACACCCCCGCATGACGCTTGATGATTTTCCCCTGACCCACGCATTGCAGCTGGGTCGGCTGGATGCGCACGACCAGCACGCGCTGGTGCGTCGTGGCGACCTCTCGCCCACCGAACTCACCGCTGCCGGCATCGTCCGCGCCCGCCATCTGGACCCGGCGCTGGGTGCGCTCAGCCATACGGATTTCGATGCGGCGCTGGTGCGGGCCGGTCACGTGGACCGCAGCGCGCCGATGGCCGGCGTGCCGTGGCTGCCCAAGGATTCGCTGCGCTATCCGGGCATGCCCACGCGGGGCGGCTCRCGCTCGCGCAGTGGGGTGGCGGCTACCGACGCCTCGCCATTCGTGCAGCGCTTCGATGCAGCCGGGCTGGTGGCCATCGGCAAGAGCTGCATGCCGGAGTTTGGCTTGATGGGCTCGACCGAACCGCTGCTGGGCCCGGTCACACGTAATCCGTGGGCACCGGCGCATTCGCCGGGCGGTTCCAGCGGCGGTGCCGGGGCGGCGCTGGCGGCGGGCATCGTGCCACTGGCGCATGGCAGTGATGGCGCCGGCTCGATCCGGATTCCCGCCTCGGCCTGCGGGGTGGTCGGATTGAAACCCGGCCGTGGCACCACCGTGGCGGTGCGCGGGCGGCACGCGATCGAAGACCTGATCGTGGCCGACAGCCTGATGTCGCGCAGCGTGCGCGATACGGCCTGGGCGTTTGCGGCCGCGCATCCGCACGCCGGGCTGGATCTGGACGCACTGGCACGGCCGCCGGCACGCCTGCGGATCGGCGTGGTGAGCGGCGCACTGCCGGGGCTTGCACCCGATCCGGCGGTGGCTGCCGTGCTCGCCGAGGTGGTCGAACTGTGCACGGCGTTGGGCCACGAGGTGCAGGCCACCAACTATCCGCTGCCGGGCACCGAGGTCTGGCAGGCGCTGTACACGCTGTGGTCGCGGCTTGGGCAGGATGCCGTGGAGGTGGCGACGGCGCAGGGCGGTGAAGACTTCGCTGCGCGGGCGCTGGAGCCGTGGACGCACGGCTTGGCGCGCTATCACCGCACGCACTGCGACGTGGCCGCGCTGGAGCAGGCCTACGCCACGCTGGCCGCCCTGCCAGCCGCGTTCAACCGCTTCCACCAGCATTTCGATGTGCTGCTGACGCCCACGCTGCGCACGCCGCCGCCATTGCTGGGCGAGCTGGCACCGGACCGCGATTTCGACGCGCTGATGCCGGCGATGTTCGACTGGATCAGCTACACCCCGTTGCAGAACCTTGCCGGCACGCCGGCGATCTCACTGCCGCTGGGCCAGGCCGATGCCCTGCCGATCGGCGTGCAGTTTGCCGCCGACCGCGGGCAGGAGCCGCTGCTGTTGCAGCTGGCCGCCGAACTCGAACGCGTCGCGCCGTGGCGCGACCGCTGGCCGACGGTTTCCGTGGCCACCGCATTGAAGGAGATGGACTGATGGGACACGCCCGCGACAGCCGCTACGCCGCGCGCAGCGAGGACGACGTACTGCACCTGCTTGCCGCCCAACCTTTCGCCTGGCTGGTGTCGGCCGGGGGCGACGATGCCGCTTTCACGCCGTTGCCGCTGCGCGCCGAATGCGATGCCAGCGGCCAGCTGGTGGCCCTGCGCGGACATCTGGCACGCCGCAACCCGCACGTGGCGCGGCTGCAGCGCGACGGTCGCGCGCAGGCGCTGGTGATGGGGCCGCATGCCTATGTGTCACCGAGCTGGCTGGACGACCGTACCCAGGCCCCCAGCTGGAACTATGCCGCTGCCGTGTTCGACCTGGACGTGGCGGTCAGCGAAGAGGCGCACGACATCCGCGCCGAACTGGATGCGCTGATCACCCAGATGGAAGCCGGCCGCCCGCGTGCCTGGGCGCTGGATGAGATGGGCGAGCGCTATGCGCGGCTGGCGACCGGGGTGAGTTCGCTGTGCGGGGTGGTGCGCGAAGTGCGCGCCACCTTCAAGCTGGGCCAGGACGAGGCGCCGTTCGATTTCGCGCAGTTGCTGCTGGGCCTGCAGGCCGATGGTGAACACGCGCTGGTGGACTGGATGCGCGATTTTGCCGGGGAGCGCGCATGAGCCGCAGCTTGGACGCGCTGGATCCGCAGATCCGTGGCTTCATCGAGAGCGTCTGCCGCGAAGGCGCGCGGCTGCGTGGCGGACGCGAACTGGGGTGGCCCGAACGCCGGGTGATCGCCGCACAGGCCCGCGAGCCGTGGCGCACCGGCGGTCCACAGATGCGCGAGGTCATCGATGTGCGACTGGACTCCGCGCACGGGCCGTTTGGCGTGCGCGTGTTGTTCCCGCACGAGGGGGCCGCCACGCCTTCGCCCGCGCTGGCGTACCTGCACGGTGGCGGCTGGTGCCTGTTCGGGCTGGATACGCATGACCGCCTGCTGCGCGAGTACGCCGCCGCTGCCCGCATGCCGGTGGTGGCGATCGACTACAGCCTGGCCCCCGAGCATCCGTACCCGGCCGCACTGGACCAGGCGCTCATCGCGCTGGACTGGGTGCGCAGCCACGGTGCGGACATCGGCATCGATACTGACCGCCTGGCGCTGGGCGGCGACTCGGCCGGCGCCAATCTCGCCGTGGCCACCACACTGCGACTGCGTGAGCGCGACGAGCACGCCCGTGTGCGGGCGCTGGTACTCAACTACGGCGCATGGACGCCCACCCTGTCCGATACGGCGCGGCAGACCCTGGGCGGGTCGGACGACATGCTCAGCGGCGCGGAAATGGATGAGTTCTGGGCCGCTTATCTCGGGCCGGATGCCGCGCAGCAAACCGGTGCGCTGATGGCGCCGCTGCATGCGCCGCTGCACGCGCTGCCCCCCGCGCTGCTGCTGTGGGGTGATCGCGATGTACTGGCCGAGCAGAACGCCGCGATGGCGCAGCGTCTGGCCGAGGCCGGCGTACCGACCCGAACGCAGGTATATGCGGGCGCGCCGCACAGCTTCATCGAAGCGATGGCCGTGTCCGACACGGCGCGCGATGCCATCGCCCGCGGCGCAGAATGGGTGCGCCAGCATCTGTTGCTGCCCACCCTGCAAGGACATCCCGCATGACGCTGACGCCGCACCGGATTCTCGCCGCCTGCCTGTGCCTCGCCGCCTCGTTGCCCGCTCTGGCCGCCACGAAGGAGGCACCGGTGGCGCCGACCCCGGCACAGATCATGGCGCTGCGCACGGTTGCCGACCCGCAGATCGACCGTGACGGCGCGTGGATCGCCTACACGGTCGGCACGCCGCAGGCCGAGGGCAAGCCGCCGCGCAGTCGGATCTGGCGGGTAGCGGCCAGTGGCACGTCGCCCGCGCACGAACTGAGTGCCCCCGACACCGTCAGCGACGAGCATCCGCGCTGGAGTGCCGACGGGCATCTGGATTTCATCTCGAACCGGACGTTACCGGCCGCCGACGCACATCCCGGCCTGGCCGATGCGCAGGTGTGGCGCATCGACGCACGCGGCGACACAGCCACGCCGCTCACCCGCGCCAGCGGTGCGGTGAGCGCCTTCGAGGTGTCGCGCGACGGTACGCGCGTGGCGTATCTGGCTGCGGACGCAGATGCTGCCGCCACCGTCGCTGCACGCGCCGCCAAGGACGATGCGGTAGTGGTCGAGCGTCCTGCGTCGTTCACCCGGGTGTGGCTGCGCGAGCTGCGCAGCGGCGACACCCGCGCGCTGACCGCACCCGGCCTGCAGGTCCACGACCTGGCCTGGTCGCCGGACGGGCGCACGCTTGCGCTGCGCGTGTCCGATGGCGCCACTCTCAACGACTATTGGTACCGCTCAAGGGTGGTGCTGGTCGATCCCGCCACCGGCACGCTGGGGCAGGTGCTGGAACCGCGTGCTTCGGCCCATCCGCTGCAGTGGTCATCGGATGGAAGTCGGCTGCTTTATGGACACCTGGGCGAGCACGGCATGGTTGCCGACGTGACCGTGCACGAGATCGCCACGGGCAAGCGCGTGGTGCTTGGTGCGGACTGGAACGGCACGTTGTGGCTGGCGCGCTGGCAGGACGACCGCCGTCTGCTCGGCCTGGGCCAACGCGGCGTGCGCGGCACGTTCCTGCAGCTGGATGCGGCGACCGGCCGCTGGCAGGAAGTGGCGCGCCCGCAGATTCCGTACGCCGCTTTCACCACCACCGCCAGCGGCCGCAGCGCGTACATCGGCATCKGCGACGCGCAGCCAGCGGAGGTGTGGGTGGAGAACGGCGGCACGCTGGGCGCACGCACCGAACACCATCCGGAAGTGGCCGGCTGGGCCCACGGACAGGTGCGCGAGCTGACCTGGACCTCCTCACGCGACGGCCTGCCCATCACCGGCCTGCTGGTCACCCCGCCAGGCTGGGAACGCGGCACGCCGCTGCCCACCCTCGTGCAGGGCCACGGCGGCCCGGCGTGGGCGTGGTGGTCGGGCTGGCTGGGCTCGTGGCACGACTGGGCGCAACTGCTGGCCACGCACGGCTATGCGGTGTTCCTGCCCAACCCACGTGGCTCTGAAGGCGCCGGCCATGCGTTCACCGAGATGGCGCGCAACGATTGGGGCGGTGGGGATTTCCAGGACATCCTGGATGGCGTGGACATGCTGGAAAAGGAGGGTGTGGTCGACCCGCAACGGCTGGCGATCGGCGGCTGGAGCTACGGCGGTTACTTGGCCGCATGGGCGGTGACCCATAGCGATCGCTTCAAGACCGCGATCGTCGGCGCCGGCGTGATCGACATCGGCGCGATGGCGCTGACCACCGACACCCCCGACTATCTGCCCGGCTACTTCGGCGACCCGCTGGCCAACCGCGCCGCCTATGACGCGCACTCGCCGATCCGCTACGCCGACCGGGTCAAGGTGCCAGTGCTGATCCTGCACGGCGAGCAGGACAAGCGTGTGCCGCTCTCGCAAGGGCAGATGTTCCACCGCGCGCTGCGTTTCAATGGCACGCCGGTGGAGATGGTCACCTATCCGCGCGGGCCGCACTGGTTCTTTGAAACCGCACACGGCCGCGATGTACAGCAGCGCGTGCTGGACTGGCTGCATGCGCAGCTGGGCGCGGAGCGGCCGCAGTGACGGCCGCTGCGGAGATCGCCTTCATCGGTGGCGGGCACATGGCGCGCTGCCTGATCGAGGGCTTACTTGCGCAGGGGCGTGAGCCGTTGCAGATCGCAGTCGCCGATCCCGTGCCTGGCATTCGTCAGTCGTTGGCGGAGGACCTGGGCGTGCGCGTTTTCGAACATGGCGCCGAGGCCGCCGCTGTCGCACCGCTGTGGGTGCTGGCGGTGAAGCCGCAAGTGGCGCACGCGGCCTGCGAAGCGCTGGCTGGCGTTGCCGCGCAGGTGCGTCCGCTGATCGTATCGATCATGGCCGGCATCACCCACGCACAGTTGCAGCAGTGGCTGGGCATCGACACGATCGTGCGCAGCATGCCCAACCAGCCCGCCGCGATTGGTGCGGGTATCACTGGGCTGCATGCGGCGGCATCGCTTGGTGTCCAAGCGCGCGTCCAGGCCGAAGCGGTGTTCATCGGTGCAGGTGCCACCGTGTGGCTGGAACAGGAATCGCAGATGGACACCGTCACCGCCGTGGCCGGTAGTGGCCCGGCATATCTGTATCTGCTTGCCGAGGCGCTGGAGCAGGCGGCCTGCACCCGTGATCTGTCGCCTGAGAACGCCCGCGCGCTGGTAGTACAGACGCTGCTGGGGGCCGCACGCATGCTGCAGGTGTCCGGCGAGGCACCTGCGCAGCTGCGGCAGCGCGTGACCTCGCCGGGAGGCACGACGCAGGCGGCCATCGAGGCGCTTGAAGTGGGTGGATGGCACGCGTTGGTCGATCAGGCGGTGGACGCGGCCCGTGCACGAGGGAGGGCGTTGGCCGTGCAGCCCGGCTGAGGCCCGTCAGCCTCCCTGCGGCAGCGGCGCCTCCTGCGCGATCAATCCCCGCTTACGCAGCTCCTGCCAGAAACCGGCCGGAATCACCGCAGCGGCCAGGGCAAGGTTTTCGGCGATGCGGCTGGGCTGGCTCGCCCCAGGAATGACCGCCGCCACGGCCGGATGGGCCAGCGAGAACTGCAGTGCGGCCGCGCGGATGTCAACCTGGTACGCGTCACAGACGCCGCGCAATGCCGCCACGCGGGCGRGGATCTCCGGGGTGGCCTGCTGGTACTCGTAGTGCGCACCGCCGGCCAGGATGCCCGAGTTGTACGGACCACCTACGACAATCCCCAGACCACGCGCAGCGCTGGCCGGCATCAGCGTCCTGAGGGCGTCGGCATGGTCGAGCAGCGTGTAACGCCCGGCGATCAGGAAGCCGTCGGGATCAGATTGCTGCAATGCCATCTCACACGGCTCTACCCGGTTCACGCCCAGGCCCCAAGCCTTGATGACGCCTTCCTCGCGCAGGCGGGTCAGCGCCTTGGCGGCGCCGTTCATTGCAACGTCGAACACCTCGTGCCAGGTCTCGCCGTGGAAATCCTTGGCTGGGTCGTGGATCCAGACGATATCCAGGCGGTCGGTCTGCAACCGCTTCAGGCTGGCCTCGATCGCGCGCAGCGTGCCGTCGGCGGTGTAGTCGTAGACGATCTTGTTGGGCAGGCCGTGTTCGAACAGGCCGCCCTTCTCGCCAAGGTCGCGCCGGGTGGTGTCTTCCACCTCGTCCAGGATCAGGCGGCCGACCTTGGTGCTCAGCGCATAGGCGTCGCGCGGATGGTGCGCCAGCGCCTGCCCCAGGCGGATCTCGGCCAGGCCGGCGCCGTACATGGGCGCGGCATCGAAGTAGCGGATGCCCTGCTGCCAGGCGGCTTCGACGGTATCCAGAGCTTCCTGGGTGGGGATGTTGCGGTACATGTTGCCCAGCGGGGCGGTGCCAAACCCCATCGGGGTGGGAACGGAAATGCGCATGCGTGTCTCGGGGGAGAAGGGGAAAGGAGGGGCAGCGGCGCGTGGGTTCATGCCGCTGTTGGCACCGCGATCGATGCGATTGCTGATTCAGGCGCTGCAGCCGGGGAATGGAAGATCGGCAGCACGTACTCGGAGATTTCATGCAGCGTCTCCTCGAGCGGGCGCTGGTTGCGACGCAGGTGCAGGCCGATGTGATCGACGCCGGCGGCACGCATCGCCTGCAGTTCGGCGATCAGCGCGTGGCGACCACCACTGAAGCCGAACCGCCAACGCTGCATGGGTGCATCCGGACGCGCGTCCAGCTCAAGATGGATGAAGCTGGCGTAGGGCTTGTTCCCGGCGACGGCACGCCATGCGGCCACGCGCTGCGCGTGAATCTCCGGCGTCCCCGGAAACGCCAGGCTGCCGTCCATGTGCTGGCCGATCCACGCGGGCGTCTGCTGGGCCAGGCCGGCCACCAGCAGCGGCAGCGGCGATGCCTGTCGGGGCAGCAGATCAAGCGGCTCGGGCAAGCGCGTACGCGCGTGGTCGCGCAGCATCGCCACCTGATCGCGGAAGTTGCTGCCGCGACCGGGGAAATCGCGTCCGAACAGCGGGTATTCCACCGGTCGGTCGCCGCTGGCCACGCCCAGCAGCAGACGGTTGCCACTGAGCTGCTGCACGGTGGCGGCGGCCTTGAGGGTGAGCAGCGGTTCGCGGATCGGCAGGACCACCGCGGCAGTGCCAAGCAGGATGTCGCGGGTGATCCCGGCGAGATAGCCGAGGTAGGCAAACACCTCGAACACCTGCGCCGCATCGCCGAAGGACGGGTCGTAGACCGGCACGTCGCGGATCCACAGGGCACGGAAGCCAAGCCGGTCAACCAGGCGGCCGAGCTCGGCATGGCGCTGCATGTCCGGTTCGCCGGGAAGGCGGCCGCTGTTGCGCCGTGCCCGCTCGCCGCCGGGTGTCCAGTCATTGTCCAGCGGCGCTTCCAGCCCGATGCTGAAGCCACCGGCGGTGAGGCGGGCGAGGGCAGGAGGCGTGTCGAGGTGGACGGGCGCGATGTTCAAAGGGAGATCCAGTCGGGGGAGACGGCGGCAGGTGCCGGTGCTACGGCAGGCGCACAGTCTGTTCCGTGGACTCTTTCGGAATAAGGGGCCAATCCACAAATTTCCTTTGCGGTTGGATCAACAATGGAGCCCGGTTCCCCGGTCCAGCTGCCGATAGCCGATGGCCTCGGCCACATGCGATGTGGCGATGTCGGCCTGTCCGTCCAGATCGGCCACGGTGCGTGCCACGCGCAGGATGCGGTGCAACGACCGGGCCGAAAGCTGCAGGCGCTCGACCGCCTCTTCCAGCAGCGCCCTGTCGCTTTTGGATAGCCGGCAGTGCTGCGCAAGCTCGGCGGGAAGCAGCTGCGCATTCGGTTTCCCACTGCGGGCCAACTGCACCCTGCGCGCCGCAACCACGCGCGCACGCACGGCCTCGCTGTCCTCGCCGTGCGGTTGCTCATCGCGCAGCTCCTGCGGTTCCAGGCGCGGCACCTCCACGTGCAGGTCGATGCGGTCCAGCAACGGGCCGGACACGCGGCCGCGATAGCGCTGGATGCTCTCGGCCGCACAGCGGCAACGTCCGCTCCGGTCGCCGGCCCAACCGCAGGGACACGGATTCATGGCCGCAACCAACTGGAAGCGTGCAGGGAAGATCTCGGTGCGCGACGCCCTTGCGACGACGACCTGCCCACTCTCAAGCGGCTCGCGCAGCACCTCCAGCGTGTGCCGGCTCCATTCGGGCAATTCGTCCAGGAACAGCACGCCGTTGTGGGCCAGCGATATTTCCCCGGGGCGCGGATAGGTGCCGCTGTCAATTGTCAGGAAAACCGCGACTTAGGCCTTTACAGGTCCTGAGTCTTGGGCGATTCTAGCGCCTGAATGGTGCGACAGAAGTTCATAAATAACGCGACTGCGTGGCAAATGGCGATATATGACGCGACTGAGTTCCGCTTCGCCCGTCCGGGCGCTGAAAAATAGCCGCCGCGCCCTGACCGGGAAGGTCACTTTGGGCGGCGGTGAGATGGCCGGCTTTGAATCCTCGCTGGAGCGGGACTGGCTGAGGCTGCTCGATTTCGATCCCAACGTCATCGCGTTGCGAGAACAGCCCTTCACGATCTACTACGAATCTGAAGGGCGGCGCACCCGGTACACGCCGGACGTCCTGGCCGAGTACTCGCAGGCCGGGCAGGCCAAGACTGTGGTCTACGAGGTCAAGCCGCTGGAGACCCTGCGCTCGGACTGGCAGCTGCTGCGGCCGCGGTTCAAGGCGGCGGTACAGCATTGTCGGGCCCAGGGCTGGCAGTTCCGAATCGTGACCGAGCGGCACATCCGGACCCCTCTGTTGGCCAACGCCACCTTCCTGCGTCGATACAGATCCATGACTCCGCTGTTGGTTAAGCAGGCGCAGCTGAAGTACACCGCGACGGTGCTGGGCCCAACGACCCCTCAGGCACTGCTGGCCGCCGCCTACTGGCCGGTCGACGAGCAGGCCCAGGCCATTCCTGCCCTGTGGCAGCTGGTGGCCAGCGGTGAAATCGAGGCTGACCTGAGCAAGCCGCTCACCATGGCCACCCCCATCCGCTTGAGAGGCTGACACGTGTCACTGTCCAACTTCTTCAAGGTAGAGCCTGGTGCCCAGGTCTTTGTTGGCCCGCGCAAGTATCGGGTGACCCACATGCTGTCCATCGACAGCGTGTTGGCTGAGGACATGGAGACGGGGGCCAGCGCTAGGCTCAGGATCGAGACGCTGTCCACGATCGTCTCTGCCGAGGACGCCAGCGATGCCGGCGGCTTCCCGATTCACCAGTATTCCAAGGAAGAGTGGTCGGTCGCGCAGAAGCGATTTGAAGCGCTGCGGCCGATGATCGATCACCCCATCAGAAGTCGTACTGAAGTCGAAAAGCTGGCCAAGGCGGCCGGCGTCCACGTGGCCACCTACTACAAGTGGCTCGCGGCCTATCATGACGCCGGCCATGTTGCCGCCCTTGTCCCGCGCAAGCGCGGAGCCGCCAAGGGCCAGAAGCATCTGGCCGCTGATCAGGAACTGGTGATCAGCTCCGTCGTCGAGGACATGTATCTCAAAAAGCAGAGACACTCGCCCAAAGAAGTCGTGGACGAAGTGCTCCTGCGCTGCAAGCGCGCCAAGATCACCCCCCCAGCTCCCAGCACCATCCGTCGACGTCTGAGAGAACTGTCGCCGGCGATGACGCTGCGCCGGCGCGGCTTCAAGGACAAGGCCCGAGACGTGTACGAGCCCATTCGTGGCTCGTTCCCGGGTGCTGACTTCCCATTGTCAGTCGTCCAGATCGATCACACCCCGCTCGACGTCATCGTCCTTGATGAGGTCCACCGCAAGCCGATCGGTCGCCCGTGGCTGACGTTGGCGATCGACGTTTACAGCCGGATGATCGTGGGACTCTACGTCACCCTGGACAAGCCGTCGGCGACATCCGTGGCCATGTGCATTTCCCACGCCATGACGCCGAAGAGCGATTACCTGGCGGCTCTTGGAGTGGAAGGCAACTGGCCGGTATGGGGTCAGATTGGCACGCTGCACGCCGACAACGCCAAAGAGTTCAAGTGCAAGGCGGTTACCCGCGGCTGCCAGGCCAACCACATCGACATGCAGTGGCGGCCGGTCAAGAAGCCTCACTATGGGGCACACATCGAACGGTATATGGGCGTGGTGGCGACCGAGCTCAAGAAGGTGCCCGGTACCACGTTCTCCAACACCCAGCAGCGCAAGGGTTATGACTCCGAGAAGGAAGCTGTGTGCACGATGAAGGAGGTCGAGGCCTATCTGGTGGAATTCATCGTCAACAACTATCACCAGCGCAGCCACAGCCAGCTTCAGGAGGCCTCGCCGACGCGTATCTGGCAGCAGGGCATCGTTGGCACGTCCGAGCGGCCGGGCATTGGGGCAATGCCGATTGTCGGTGATCCCGAGCGGATTCGGATGGATTTCCTGCCGTACTTCGAGATCACGATCCAGCGGTCGGGCGTTCGCCTTGAGAACGTCTTCTACTATGACCCGGTCCTGGACCCGTACATCGGCGCAACCATGCCCGATGATCCCAATACGAAGCAAAAATTCATCTTTGCGCGGGACCCGCGCGACGTCAGCCAGATTTATTTCCTGGATCCCAAGGCGGATCGGTACACCCCAATCCCCTATCGAGACCTGTCCCATCCTCCTGTATCAGCGTCTGAGCTGAGAGAGGTGACCAAGGCACTTCGCGCGGAGAACAAGGACGAAGTGGACGAGCACCGCATCTTCAGCAGCATCCAGCGCAACCGTGACCGGATCAACGCCTCGACCGAGTCGACTAAGGCTGCCCGTCGCCAGGCAGCGTCGCGGCCCAAGGCAAAGCCCGTGCCTGCCCAGGTGCCCGCGGCAGCCCAGCCCCCGGCGAACGAGCGCGCCGCTGAGCCGGCTCTCAGCATCTTTGACCAGGAGCTGGAAGAGTTTGAAGTAGGAGAGCTGAACTGATGAGTGCCTACCCCCACCTCCTGCCCCAGGTCGCGGAGCGAATGGAGGACTCGGAGTCCGAGCGCATCGAGTTTGCCCGCAGCGATCGGTGGATCGCGTATCCGGTCGCAAAGGTTGTGATTGATGAGCTTGATCAGATCATTGCCTACCCAACCACTCAGCGGCCTCCCTGCCGGTTGATCGTGGGCCGGGGTGATAACGGAAAGACAGCCATCCTGCGTCAGTTCCGGCAGCGACATCCGATCACCATCCGCGAGGACGGTAGCCCCAATTCACCGGTGGTCGCCATCGGCATGCCGGCAACCCCGGACCTTTCCCAGATATGGTCGGAGATCCTGCAGTCCTGCGCCATCACGCATCGTCGTGGTGACCCTGCCCATGCCAAGTACGCTCAGGTGGTTGGAGCCTTGAGATACATCAAGGCGCGGGTGCTGTTGATCGACGAGTTCAACAACATCGTGAATGCTAGGAAGGAGGCTGCGGACGTCCTGGCTGGCCTGCGCAAGCTCAGCAACGATCTGAACCTGAGCATCGTCGCTGCGGGAACCGAGTCTGCCATCAACGCGCTTTCTTTCGATCCGCAGATGCGATCGCGCTTCAAGCCATTGGCCCTGACCCGATGGAGCCTGGATCTGCCTTATCTGTCTTTCTTGAAGACGTACGAAAGGCTCCTGCCTCTGCGGACAGCATCGAACCTGGCTGGCAAAGATTTGGCCCAGGTGATCTTCAATGCCGGCGGCGTGGCCATTGGGGGCACCGTCTCTCTGATCAAGGAAGCTGCGGTTACCGCGATCCGGTCGGGTCAGGAATGCATCACTCCAGCGACCATCCTGGATACCCAAGAACGCCTGCGCCAGAACTACGAGGGCGTTGTCGCCTCGACCTGACCATGCACATCGGATGGCCGCCGCTGGCTGGGAATGAGCTACTGAGCTCGTATCTTTCCCGCGCGGCCATCGGTCGTGGAATGAGTGCACAAAGCCTGACCTCGCTAGTCTGCCCTGGGCACTCCATCTGGACCCGGGATGTAGACACCAATGCCCGAGTGGATACGTTGAATGTATTGGCTGCAGCGATCGGCGTGCCCACATCCCGCATTCGGGGCATGACGCTAGCGGGACTGAGCCATCCAGAGCCGGACGGGCCTGGTTGGCAGGGAACCCATCACTGGGTGACCTCAATCGGTGTCTACCATCGGTCCAGGCGGCGCCACGGATTGTGTTTCTGCCCCGTCTGTCTCGATGAGCGCCCGTTCTTTCGCCGCGAGTGGCGCTTGGCCTTCTGGACAGTGTGTCCGCAGCATCAGGTATTGCTGCACGATGCCTGCCCTTCATGCGGCGGTACCGTGGAGCCGCATCGTCAGCAGTACGACCTGCGCCTGTGTTCACGGTGTAACCGGTCTCTGGTCTCTGGGGACTGCGTGGTCGCGGTCCCCTCCTCCATGCAGGGGAAGTTGTACAGGGCATGCGTGCAGCCTGGCTTCACCCAAAACTGGCGGGTAACCCGATGCACCGGTCGGGACTTTCTCCTTGCGATGGACGCACTGCTTTCTGGCTTCGGTAGCGCTCGCCTGCCGGACATCAACGGCGGACGGCAGTGTCGGGAGAGACTGGAAATGCGCCGAGTGGGCCTGCGAGATGCCGATCTTCGGCTGCTGGATACGCTGTGCCGGGCTTGGCCACTGTCGCTTCATGCTGGTTCCCGGCAGTATCATGTGACCCAGCGAAGTTTCAGACAGCAGTGTCCGGAATGGCTCGCACAAGAGATTGGCCAGTTGCCGGCCGGACGCATCAATGGCCAGGCCAACGCGGGTCGGCGAGCAGTGCGTATTGCGGCTGAGGCAGAACAATGGCGGAAACCTGGATGGCGCTCGCTACGCGCAAGTACGCTGCTGAAGATGATTACTCCTCTCAATGAGCACTGACAATTACGGCCGCCGTACCTGTGATGGGTGTTATACCCCGATCGTGAACGCGCACCGCGTTCACAACAAGTCCGAGTATTGCCAGAAGTGCTACAACGACCAGTTCGCCAAAGGCATATGCCCTGAATGCAGTGGACCGACGCGTTATCATGTGTCTGAGTCGTCGATACCGCCTTGCGGTAAATGTCTCCGGCAGAAGCGCCCGTGTGGTCGGTGCAAGCGGCCTACGCCTCGTGCCGCGCGCATCTTCGAGGTCGAAGTTCCCGGTATGGGAGAGGAGGCGGGTCCCGGAACGCTGAGCATGGTGGTGTGTGCCAGATGCGTCCGATACTTCCGGGCACCCGAACCCTGTGATCTGTGTGGAGAGCCGAGCTCTGACCTAGCGCGTGCGTCTCATCTGGAAGAAGGGGTGCGCGCCTGCCCCAGGTGCCGTACTGCAGATACCCACGCCACCTGTTGCCTGTGCCGCAAGTACAGGAAGATCGAGACAACCGTCGATGGGCTTAACCATTGCAAGGCTTGCTCAGGTCCGACTGCGGCTTCCCATGCGTGCCCAGGCTGCGGGCTCACGGTTGCTGGTAGTGGCCAGTCCCATTGCGACGATTGTCTGATCCTGTCGCGCCTGGATCGTGAGGTGGAGCTGCGCTTGCCGCTTTTCGAGCAACCTTGGCTGGCCCGCCTATACAAGAATTTCGCCGAGTGGAGTGCCAACCGGGGCGTTCGCACACCGCGGCTGCCGGCGAACGTTACCAAGGCGGTGGACTTCTTCCTGATACTGGACCGGGTCAAGGATCTTCGTCAGCCGCTGACTGCCGATGCGATGGTCAAGGTATTCAGCTCCAAGGAGCTGCGCTCTAACTTGAATGCGGCGACCTTTCTGCAGCAGCAGTTCGGCTTCATCATTGATGGCAAGGCCCGCGCCGAAGGGCAGAGTCACGCAATCATTGAGGACAAGTTGGCTGCAGCTGCCGGCACACCTTGGTACACCTATTTGGCCTCCTACCGTGCCTGGCTGGCGGATAAGCCTGCGCGCACGGTGGCCCAGTACATGGGCGTCGCCGAGGCCTTCTGCCGGCAGTTCCAGATCAGTGGCCCATTTTCGCAGCAGGAACTGGTTGAGTTCCTTGCGTCCAAGCCGGGCGCTCGGACCAACCTCGGCCCCTGGGTCAGCTTCGCTCAAAAGCAGCTCGGCTGGCCTGTCACCTTGCCACCAAAGGTGATCCCGCCCCCCGCGCTACGGACGGACGCTGCCCGTCTCAAGAAGCTGCTGGGCGCGATCGGGGACGCAGCTGAGGCGTCCACTCAGGACCTCGAGGACGTTGTGGCGCTGGCATTTGGCTTCAATAGGCGCGAGTTGGCCAAGGAGGTGCTGGGCAGGTCCGGGGAMCGTCATCTGCAGACCCGCAATGGTCCGGTAGAAATCCCGAACGCCATGGCGGGCCTGGTCGCCACGTGGCTCCAACGACGAGGCAAGTTGGCGTAAGCGCGGTGGGGTACTTGGCCAGCGGGGCTTCTCCTTCACTGGTACGGGGCACGCCGGCCCTACAGATCACTTCACAGCGCTGCCGGCAACTTGCCTGCTACCGGACACGGACTTGAAAAAGGCTATCAACCAGTCTTTGTCCCATTTCTTCTTGTGCTCTCTCTTCTTGCCGTCGTCCTGGCCCTCATCCTCATCCTCATCCTGTGAAACATAGCGATGGGTGAAGCAGTACGCCTTCATGGATGCGGTGCGGAAATGGTCCTCGAGGTTGCTCCCCCTGGCGCTGAAGATGACATTCAGCGCTCTGGAGATTTGAGCATCCGGGTCAGATCCATCGTCAATCACCAGTGGGGTCATTGCGCCCTGCCGGGTCTGGATCTCGATCCAGAAGCCCGTTCTTCCATCTGACAGCGTCACACCCACGACCAGCGCGCCTCGCTCCAGTCCTCCGGACCGCCTGCCTTCCTGATGGAGGAACGCCCATCCCTTACGAACCCGCTGGTCGTAGTTGACTGCCCGTTCCAGTTCATCCAGGAAGTTCCAGCAGACGCATGACCCAATCGGCACGCGTTGGGTCGAATCCTGAGGGTAGACCAGGCTGAAGTCAGCAATGGCACCTTCAGCCTTGATCGCCTCCAGTACCTCGAGAAGCGCCACAAAGTTGCTCTCGGACGCGCGGCTCTTCAGTCGGGCGTCGAGCGCGCTCTTGGAGTCCTTGGCACCATCGCGGTCGCCGAACGAGCCGTCCTCGGTACTGGTATTAGGTCCCGGGGCCCTTGGCTCGGTGTACACCGCACTGTGGTCCTTCACCAAGTCAAAGCGCGGAGGGGCATTGACCCACTCGAACGTATCGCTGGGCTCGTCGAACGCCTGGTGGTTGGTTGAGCCATTGTGGCCATCGTTGTCCTGCATGCCATTCGGCCGCTTTGGGCCGCGGTCCGGCGCGCCACTATAGGGGCGAGGTCCGTCCGAATGCTCGAGATCACCGTCCCGGCCGCCATCGTTGACTAG
>NZ_JBFULB010000022.1:0-22890 GCF_056400545.1 Stenotrophomonas sp. P5_A8
CATCCGGCCCTTTGCGGAGGGTCGGATGTGTCGCCCGCCAATGACATAATCGATCCCGCACCAGGCACGGTCGCCTGCTTCGATAGCGAGATCAGGGATGTCCAACGCTTCATTCCCCCAGCCCCTACCGGCTGACCTGCGTACCCGGCTGGAGGACGATCTGCGTTTCCAGCGCGATGCCGGTACCGCGCTGCTGCGCTTCGCCATCGGCGTGGCGCTGGTCATCACCGCATTCGCAGCCTGGTTGGGTATGCATACCAGCGGCACAGCACCGACGCTGATTCCCACGTTCGTGGCCGCCGCCATCGGGGTGATCGCGATCATCATCGCCGTCGTCCATCGGCGTCTGCGCATGGCATCGCTGCGTGACGTGCTGGCATCGGGCCAGGTCATCGTGGTGGAGGGACGCCTGGATGCGGCGCAGATCCTGCCCGCCTCTGGCGGTCAAGGCCGTGCCTATCTGGTCGATGGCCGATCCTGTTCTGTGGTGGAGGAGTCGCCGGGCAGCGAAGAGTTGCTGGGTTTTGTCGCTCACCAGATCGTCGGCCCCGTCGCTGGCACGCCCATTCGCCTGGTCTTCAACGCGGTCCGCCCTGGACACCTGCTGCAGGTGGAATATCCGACCCTGCACGCGCAGGCCGTCGAGGCCGCACCCATGGTCTCGCGTGACTGGAAGCGCGTGATGGCACGCCCGCGCGCGCTGTTGCAGGCCGCCGCATGGTGGGGCGGTGCGATGGTGCTCGCCTTGGTCGTGCTGGCTTTCCTGCCGGGCGTCAGCCGTGGTTTCAGCGCCTGGCTGGGCATCGGCCTGGTGGTGATGATGCTCTGGGTGCTGCTGCTGTGTCTGCCCGCGCTGCGGATGTGGGGACAGCGCAAGCTGGTGATGCGTGAGACGGTGGCCGGGCCGGTCCAGGAGGTAATGCAGGCGCGCACCCGGCGTGGCCGGCAGGGCGTGGAGAGCGCGCAGTTCGTGCGCGTGGGCGGTCGCTGGTACCGGCAGTCCACTCCGGTTTCGCAGCCGGAGGTCGTGCCGCCATCGCTCGGTAATGAACTGGCCTTCACCTACGCGACGCTGGGTTCCCGGCGAGTTGCGCTGCAGGCTTCAGTGTCGTCGCACTGATCGGAAGTCACTCGAGGCGAGGGCTGGGGCGAACGCGGTGAGGCGCGCTGGCGCGGCTCGTCAGGCTGGCACGGTGGATGCGCAGCAGCTTGCCACTCTGCCTGCCAGGCAGCCAGCACATCGCCCGCGCTGCCCTGCAGCTCGCAGCGCCTCCCTCAACGCGGCCCGCGATGCCGGATGCACGCCCACCCCATGCAACAGCAACGTACGCKCAAGTCCGCCGCAGGCGATGCGGGGAATCGCCAGTACGACAGGAGCGTTGGCGCGAGGGTACAGCGGGCGAAGGTCCATCCGAGCCGGCTCATTATGGCGTTGGTGCGGATTGCACTATGGGTAATGTCCGTCTCACAGACTGAGACCGTGCAGGCAATGTATGGGTCTGGTGAAGCGCTCAGACCTGTGCAGGCGATGTCATCGCCGCCGCCGCATTTTTCACAGGATAGGCCATCGCACTTGCCTAGGATCGGTCACTCCTTTCCCATCGCTCGAAGGATTCCCCATGGCTGCTTCCCACGTCCGTCTGCACGTTGAAGATACCGGCGGTACCGGCCGTCCGGTGGTGCTCATCCACGGCTGGCCGTTGTCGGCCGAGTCCTGGAAGGCGCAGATCCCGGTGCTGAAGGATGCCGGTTACCGCGTGGTGGCCTACGACCGTCGCGGCTTTGGGCGCTCGGACAAGCCGGCCGACGGCTACGAGTACGACACGCTGGCCGATGACCTGGCTGGGGTGCTCAACGACCTGGATCTGAAGGACGCCACCCTGGTCGGGTTCTCGATGGGCGGCGGCGAAGTGGCCCGTTACATCGCCCGCCATGGCGAGCAGCGGCTGCGCAGTGTGGTCTTCGCCTCGGCGGTGCCGCCGTACATGCTGCAGACCCCGGACAACCCCGAAGGCCCGCTCACCCAGGCCAAGGCCGATGAGATGCGCCAGGGCCTGGAGCGCGACCGCGACAGCTTCTTCGATGGCTTCACCAAGGACTTTTTCAGCGCCAAGGGCGTGCTGAAGGTCAGCGAGAAGCAGCGGCAGGAGGCTATCGACCTGTGCAAGCAGTCGGACCAGACCGCCGCGCTGGGCTGCATGAAGGCCTTCGGTACCACCGATTTCCGCGACGAGCTCAAGAAGGTAACGGTGCCCACGCTGGTGCTGCACGGTGACAGCGACGGCACGGTGCCGTATGAAGGGTCCGGCAAGCGCACCCACGCGGCCATTGCCGGTAGCGAGGCGGTGGTGCTCAAGGATGCGCCGCATGGCTGCAATGCCAGCCACCCGGAGCAGTTCAATGCGGCGCTGGTCGCCTTCCTGGCGAAGTGAAGCTGCGTTAGCATCCGGCCATGCGCCAGACCCGAACCCCACCGTGGAAGAAGCCCAACCCCAACGGCGGGAAATCCTCGCCGTTGTCGCCGGCGCAGAAAGACGCCGCGCGGCAACGCGCCGAGGAAAATGGCCGGGCCTATCCGAACCTGGTCGACAACATGTGGGCGAAGAAGCTGCCGCGCGGTGATTGAGGTCGGGTGGCCAACGCCCTTACCGCTTGACCGCCAGCACCCCATCCAGCGCCAGCTCCGCCTTGAAACCCGCTTTCTCCAACCGCTTGGCCACTTCCCGCGGCACATCGCGGCCGCTGGTGAGCTTGTTGGGTGCGCCGGTGTAATGGAACATGCGCCCGCCGTCGCGGATCACCCGCGCCAACTGGTCATAGAACACCTGCGAGTACAGTTCACCGGCGATGCCGAAACGCGGCGGATCGTGCAGGATGGCATCCACCGAGCGGGTCTCCAGCGCCTCGATCGCAAGCGAGACATCGCCCTGGGTCAGTGACAGCCGGCCCCCACTGCTGGCGGCGTCCGGGTCTGGCGACCACGGGTTGAGCGTGCGCAGCCACAGCACGTCCGGATTTTTTTCGAACGACTGGATGCGCGCTACGCCGCCTTCCAGGCAGCAGGCGGCGAAGTAGCCGAGCCCGCCGCAGGTATCGAGCACGGTCTTGCCCGATGGCGCGATCAACGCCACCTTGCGCCGCGCATCCTCGAACGGCGACACCTGCGCGCTTGGCAGCATCTTGATGCCATCGATCTCGAAGGTGGGGGCGTCCCAGTCGGTGGGCACCAGCTTGATCAGCGCCGAACCGAACCGGGACACCGCCAGGAATTCCTCCCCATCCCAGTAGTACAGGGTGCGGTCGCGGGTCTTGCCCGGGTAGTCGTAGCGCGCGCCCTTCCACAACCAGTGGTCCGCAGCCAGGGTGGCGGGACCGGTAGAGCGGCCAAGATCAAGCGAGCCGGTCCACTCGCCGGCGCCGGCATCACGGGCGCGGGTGAGGGCTTGGGCGAGCGGAAGGGTCAGCAGGGGACCGGTGTAATGGGGCACGGGAGTCGGGAACACCCCGCCGTGAGGCGGCCGGGTGACAGGGTAGTCAGGGGTGGGCATCGTACCTGACCACGCGGCAATGCCGCCTGACGGCGGTCGGCTGTCATCGGGCACCGCTATAGTGCGTTCTGGCGCCTTGCCGGTTCCTGGCCGTTTCCGCGGTCGGGGCAGGGCAGGCGGTTACATCGTTTTCCAGGAATGTGAGATGCACCGGACCATGGGAACTATCCGCCGCTGCGTCGGCGCGCTGCGCCGCCACCGGTCTGCAAGGATCGCGCTGCCCAGACTTGGCAGCCACCGGCGCAGCCTGCTGGTGATGGCGACCCTGCTGGCGCTGACCGCCTGCAACGGCTCGCATCCGCCGCCGCAGGGGACCGCGCTGCAGGATGTGCGTGGGATCGAGATCCGTTACACCTACTCCGGATGGGAGCGCGCCGAAGAAGTCCATCGGCTTCGCCCGGGCGAGGGCCGCCGTACCTTCGTGCGGCGCTCGCAGCTGGACATGGACGGCAACGGTCCGGTGACCACCGACAGCATCCCGGCCCAGCGCGTGGGGGAGCTGCTGTGGGCACTGTCGGCGCCTGCGTGGACGCGCGAGCGCGCCGTGGAGGAGGTGGCGCGCCGGGTGCGGCCGCGGGAAGTGTTGAGGTATGCAGCGACGTCGGCCTCGACCCGGGTGCCGGCCTGCACGACCAGTCAGATTCAAGACCAGATGCACCGCCTGCTGGGGGGCGCCCGGCTGCGCGAGGTACTGGAGGACTACTACACCGGTGGCATCTGGACCGACGATTCTCCGGTGATGCACGTGGTCATCGAGTATGGGAATGCACCGACACGGGTACTCAGTTCGCGCTCGCAGAAGCTGATGATGTTGCCGTGGACCGAGGGGGAACCGTCGGCCGATTCGGACGTCGCGCCACAGAACTGGTCGGTGCCGGTAAGCCAGGCGCTTCGACGGTTGCTGCCGGAGGCGTCGAAGGCTGCCGCGCGGTTGGATGCACGCGAGGATTTCGGCTTGAAGGGATACATTTCGTCCCAAGCCATGACGACCTGCGAGGCGCAGCACCGCTGAGCGGTGTGGTGGCACCCTGCGCGCGCTGTTCCGCTCTCCCGACGCGGTGGTGAGCCAACGCCGATGCAGCGGCGCGTAGCAGTCCGATACGCGCTTCAGGCGCGGACCGATCGTGGTCAGAGGCTGGCAATCGCAGACTGCGCCCATGCCCTACGATCACCGCCCCTGGCAGCCCGGCAACGCGTACTTTTTCAGTGCGCACCTGCGTGATCGGCAGAGCCGCCTGCTGATCGAGCAGGCCCAGGGTCTGCGCCTCGCGTTCCGGGTGGCGCAGCTGGCCCGTCCGTTCCGGATCAACGCGATCGTGGTGCTGCCCGACCACCTGCACGGGGTGTGGACGCTGCCGGAGGGTGACGACGACGGTCATCGGCGCTGGACCCAGATCCAGGCGATCTTCGATCGGCAGCTCCCGGGCATGCCCCCGCGCGCGGTGCTGCGCCGCGACCGCACGGCACGTCCGCTATGGCACAGCGGTTTCCGCGAGCACCGCATTCTGGATACGGAGGACTTCGACCGGCACGTGGCCTACGTGCACCAGAATCCGGTCAGGCACGGCCATGTGCGCGAGGCGACCGAGTGGCCGTACAGCTCCATCCATCGCATCGCCCGTGGGGACGGGCCGTGTTGAAGTACGGCCCCGCGCTGCCCGTCTGCGCGCGTCTGCGGGTGGGGTACTGCAGAGGATGGGTACTGGCGTTGCCGCGCGCGTGCGTCGCACGGCCGGCAGTGCGGGAGAAGGGCGATGGCGGCAGGCACGGGGAGTTGCCCGCCGGCGTTACTGCGTCACTTTCCGGTGGGTCATGGGCACCGGAAGGAACGCACAGCGTCCTCCCGCACTGCCGGAGTAGAGGCTAGTGCGACGTCGTCAATTGCACATCCGCGGCTCGCCGGCTGGACTCAGCCGCAGCGCACTTTGAACACTGGCCCGGCGCCGATCAGCACCAGTGCCATGTAGTCGCTGTCCTTGTCCTTGCCCTTGAGCGTGGCACCGGGATTGAAGTGGAAGATGCCGAACCCGCCGTTCGGGCGTACCAGCGCCTTGTCGATCTGATCGGCGTCATCCTTGAAGAAGCGGGCGATGTCCGCTCGCGAGGACACCTGCAGGACGGTATCGTCGCGTTGCCACTGTTCGTCGCGGTTGAACGACACGTAGTACTGGCCCTGCTGCTGCTCGATGCGGAACTCCGCCGGCTTGCGTGGGTGGGTGGCATAGCACCCCAGCATGGGATCGGAGGAGAACGTGCCGGCGCCGGAGTCGGCGTTGCGGCAGGCGCTGAGCAACAGGGGTGACAGCAGTAGCAGGCGGGTGACGACGTGCATGGCGGGTCCTCCTGGTAGCGGGTATTGCCGCATTGTGGCGTAGCGAGCGGGAGGGACCGTGCACGGCGGGCGATGGTGTACGGTTGGGTGAACCGGGGAGGCTGACATGCAGGACAACACACCATTGGATACCGCGCCGCCGCACGTTGTGTCGTCGCCACGGGCAACGATGGTGCAACGCTGGCCTTGGCTGGGCGTATGCAGCTTCCTTGGGCTCCCGTTGGGTGGCCTGGCCGGCTATCTCGTGCGGCTGGCGAGCGATAGCCCCACGGTCGGCGTGGGCACGAGCGGGGCGACGGCGATCGGCGTGCTGGGTGCTGCCGCCATCGGCCTGATCGCTACCGTCGGCTCGCGGGTTCGGCAGGAACGCTGGCCTTGGCTGGGTGTCGTCGGCGCCGTGCTCAGTGCCGCGCCGCTGGCGTTGTTCATCGTGGCGATGATGTTTCATCGGTGAGAGGGTAAGCGGTAGGTAAAGGATCACCCATTACCGTTTCCACCCGATGTACCTCCACCGTGATGTGCACCAGCTCCTCGTGGATGGACAAGGCTTCACGAAGCGTATCGGCCGTCACCTCGGTGTCGCTCACCACGCTGGCCACGACCGCGTACTTGCCGCGACCAACCTGCCACACGTGCAGGTCCGCAAGGCGTGCTGCCCACGGGCCTTGCTCGATCACCTCACGCACGTCGGCCACGACCGGGGCGTCCATCTGCGCATCCAGCAGCACCCGGCCGGTGTCGCGCAGCAGGCCCGCCGCCCACACGGTGACCAGTACCGCACCGACCAGGCCCATCACCGGGTCCAGCCACGCCGCGCCCCAGAACTTGCCACCCACCAGCGCAGCGATGGCGAGCACCGAGGTGGCTGCGTCCGCGATCACGTGCAGGTAAGCCGAGCGCAGGTTGAGGTCCTGCGCGGCGTGGGGGTGGCCGTGGGCTTCGTGAACATGATGCTGCTGGCCATGCTGATCAGCGTGGTCTGAGTCGTGATCCCGCGCACTGCCGTGACCGTGCGCATGTCCGTGACCGTGAGGGTGCCCATGATGATGATGCCCGTGATCGTGCCCGTGGCTGTCATGCAACCACCACGCGCACAGCAGGTTGACGCCCAATCCCACCACGGCGATGGCGATGGCCTGGTCGTAGTGGATGGCACTGGGCGAGAACAGCCGCTGCGCCGATTGCACCGCCATCAGCAACGCGACGCCCAGCAGCGCGACCGCGCTGGTGTAGCCACCGAGGATTTCGATCTTCCACGTGCCGAACGCAAAGCGGCCGTCATGCGCGTAGCGCCGGGCACAGGCATAGGCGAACACGGCCATTCCCAAGGCGAGCGCGTGCGAGCTCATGTGCCAGCCGTCGGCCAGCACCGCCATGGAGTTGAACCACCAGCCGCCGAGGATCTCCACCACCATCATCGCTGCGGTCAGCCACAGGGCGCGCCGGGTGTTGCGCTCGGCCAGCGGGTTGCCGTCGTCGAAACGGTGGCTGTGGCGGCGGGCGTCGGCGGCGGCGAGGAGGGACATGGGGCGGGCCCGATGGGAATATACCCCCATAGGGTATATTCTCCTGTCCCATGTCGCACGTCCAACACCAACGAAACGCGCTGCTGGCCCGGGTCCGGCGCATGGCCGGCCAGGTGGCCGCACTGGAAACCTCCCTGCAATCGACCGAGGCCGACTGCACCGATGTGCTGATGCAGGCTGCGGCGGTGCGGGGTGCCGCGCACGGCCTGCTGATGGCGCTGCTGGACGAGCATCTGCAGGCGCACGTGGTCAGCCCCAGCGATCCGGCCGAGCGCGCGGCCGAGGCGCAGGTGCTGGTGAAGCTATTGCGCGCCTACGGGAAGTAGGCGCAACGGTCGCCTGCGTGGCTACGGCAGGGTCTGTGGCCTGAGCCCCTCWGTGCCGGTGCCGACGCCAGGCATTCCACACGTGGGTGGCGGCAAGCAGCAGGCTGCCGGCGACGGTCATTGGCGTTTCGGTGTCGTGGCTGGGCCACTCGGCGGCGCCGGCCAGCAACAGCAGCAACCCCAACGCAGCGCTGGCCAGCGCCGCAGCAGGCAGGCGCTGCTGGCGGTGGGCGCGCCACAGGGCGAAGCCGGTCAGCGGCGCGGCGATGGCCACGAACAGCACGTGGACCCATTCGGCCTGGGCCCAGACGCCAAACAGCGGCAGGGCAGCGGCCAGCACCGGCAGGGCCAGGCAATGCAGCAGGCACAAGCTGGACAAGGCGATGGCACCGGCATCGAGCAGGGTGGAAGAACGTTTCATGTGGGTGGGGGACCAGATCTGCGAATGTTATATAGTAACATTTTAATCCCCGCCCGAACCTGTCCCGCCATGACCGCCATTGCTGCTCCTCTCGACACCCGCCTGCCGGTGACCGTGTTGTCCGGCTTCCTTGGCGCCGGCAAGACCACCCTGCTCAACCAACTGCTGCGCAACCGCGAGGGGCGCCGGGTGGCGGTGATCGTCAATGACATGAGCGAGATCAACATCGACGCACAGCTGGTGCGCGATGGCGGCGCCACGCTGAGCCGCACCGAGGAGACGCTGGTGGAGTTCAGCAATGGCTGCATCTGCTGCACGCTGCGCGACGATCTTCTGCAGGAGGTGAAGCGGCTGGCCGCCGAGGGGCGCTATGACTACCTGCTGATCGAGTCCACCGGGATCGCCGAGCCGATGCCGGTGGCGGCGACGTTCTCGGTACGCGACGCGGACGGGTTCTGCCTCAATGACATCGCACGCCTGGACACGATGGTGACGGTGGTGGACGGGGTGAATTTCCTGGATGACTTCAGTTCGACCGATCGGCTGGTCGATCGCGGGCAGCAGGCCGGACAAGACGATGCGCGTGGGGTGGTGAACCTGCTCGCCGAACAGATCGAGTTCGCCGATGTGATCGTGGTCAGCAAGTGCGATGTGGTCGACGATGACGCGCTGCAGTCGACGCTGGCGGTGCTGCGCGCGATGAATCGCGAGGCGCGGCTGGTACTTTCCGAGCAGGGCAACGTGCCGCTGCATGAGGTGCTGGACACGCGCCGCTTCGATTTCGTCAAGGCACAACTGGCCCCGGGCTGGATGCAGGCGCTGCGTGGCGTGCACACGCCGGAGACCGAGGAATACGGCATCAGCAGCTTCGTCTATCGGGCCCGGAGGCCGCTCCACCCGCAGCGGTTCGCGCGGTTGTTGGAACAGGGGCTGGGTGGGGTGATCCGCAGCAAGGGGTTCTTCTGGCTGGCCAACCGCATGGACCGGGTGGGCGAGCTGTCCAGCGTGGGCGCGGCCACGCGGACCGAGGCGGCCGGCTTCTGGTATGCCGCGCGCGAGCGGGTGGCGGCCGGGATGGAAGACAGCACACCGTTGCTGCCGCCGCCGCAGGTGCCATACACCGATGTCGGTTGGGTGCGTCAGCAGGCGTCCTGCTGGACCGCACCGATGCCGGGCATGGACGAAGTAGGTGATGCGGGTGAGTACCAGGCGATGCGGCGGATGTGGCACCCCTGGTGGGGCGATCGCCGCCAGGAGCTGGCGGTGATCGGGGTGGAAATGGATGAGCGCGCGCTGCGTGCGCAATTCGATGCCTGCCTGCTGACCGACGCGGAGATGCACGCCGGCCCGATGCTGTGGCAGCTGCTGCCCGATGCCTTCCCGGCGTGGTCGCGGGGATGAGGCGATGCAGCCATGCGTCGCCTAACACGCCGTGATCTCCCAACCTCCGTCGGCTGCGTCCAGGTGATGGGTCACGCCGACGGCCTGCAGGAGCGCCGCGTCGTGGGACACGATCATCAGCGTGCCCTTGTACTGGTTGAGCATCTGCTCCAATGCGGCCAGCGAGGGCAGATCGAGGTGGTTGCCCGGCTCATCCAGCAGCAGCAACTGCGGCGGCGTGCGCGCATACAGTACGGCGGCGAGTGCGGCTTTCAGGCGCTCGCCACCGCTGAGTGTGCACAGCGGGCGCAAGCTGCGCGTGGCATCCAGGCCCAGCAGGGCCAGCTGGGTGCGCAGGGTCGCTTCGCTGGCGTCGGGATGCGCGTCCTGCAGCAATGACAGGGCCGTGGCCTGCATTGGCAACCCGGAAAGCGACTGGTCGAGCAGCGCTACGCGGGCAGCCACCCTGCACTCGCCCGCCAGCGCCTCGATCTGCCCGGCAAGCAGCCGCARCAGCGTCGACTTGCCGCTCCCGTTAGGCCCACGCACGCCGATGCGCTGGCCGCGCTGCACGCACGCGGTAATGCGTTGCCATGGGGACGCCGCCCACGGCAACTGCACATCGATCAGTTCGGCGACACGCTGCGGACCGGGCTCGGGAAGCGTGGGTGCCAGCAACGCGATCTCCACCACGTCCTCCACCTGTGCGGCAGCCTCGCGCACGCGGGCGTCCATGTCGGCGCCGCGCTCCAACTGCCGGGCCTGCCAGCGCCCGGCGCTGTTCTCGCTGCGGCTCTTCATCCCGCCGAGCAGGATCGGCGCCTGGTTGGCGCTGCGTGCCTCGCGTTGCGCGCGCGACTGGCGATGCTCCTGGCGCTCGCGCTGTTGGCGAAGCTCGCCCTGCTGCTGGCGGCGTTCGCGCTTGCGCAGGGCGAGCAGGTCGTCGGCGGCGGTGCGTGCGTGTTGCTTCTGTTCGGCATACAGAGCGTAGTTGCCGCCGTAGCTGTGCAGCCCGCCTGGAGTGAGTTCGACGATGCGCTGCATGGCCTGCAGCACGGTGCGGTCGTGGCTGATCACGATCAGGCCACCGCGCCAGCCGGCGAGGGCATCGAGCAGGCGCGTGCGGTGGGCGCTGTCGAGGTGGTTGCTGGGCTCGTCCAGGATCAGGCCGTCCGCGTCGGACAGCAGCGCACCGGCCAGCGCCACCTGCATGGCCTGGCCGCCGCTGAGCGTGGCCGCCGGCCGATCCGGATCCAGTGCAGGCAGCCCGAGTTGCCGCCACTGCGCCTGCAGTTGCTCGCGGATGTTCCAGCGTTCGCCGACGCTGGCGAAGTCGGCCGGCGCGATGCTGCCCGCTTCGATCCGGGTCAGCGCCGCAAGCAACGGCGCGACGCCGGCCAGCTCGGCGATGCTGCCGGCAGGCGCGCCGCTGTGCTGGGTCAGCAGATGGACCTTGCCGGTGCGCTGGATCTGCCCGCTGGTGGGCGCGCGCTGCCCGGCCAACAGATTGGCGAGCACGCTTTTGCCGACACCGTTGCGCCCGACCAGGCCGGTCGGGGTGGTGTCGAGGTGCGTGCTGATATCGGAAAACAGGACCCGGCCGTCGGGCAGGGTATACGTCACGCGGTCGAGCGTGAGAGCGAATGCGGTCATGCGACCTCCATGGATGCCGTTGAATCCCTCACGCGCGCGGCGGGAAGGTCAGTGGCCGTCAGCAGACGGCGGGGCATCAATGGCGCATGCGGGCATACCTCATTACACAGGCGACTGGCTGTCGCGCGGCCAGTATAGAGTTGCGCGCCGCGCAGGCGATGAATATCCGCTGTTCAGCAGCTCACGCCGGTGAGCCGGGCACTGACGAAATCGATGAACACCCGTAGCTTCGGCAGCACGTGGCGGCCCGATGGCCACAGCAGGTGGAAGGTGCCGCAGGCGTGGATCTGGTCGGGCAACACACGCCGCAGTCGCCCGTCGGCCAGCGCGTCGCGCACCGAATGCTCGGGGATGTAGCCGATGCCGCGTCCGGCCAGGGCAAAGGCCAGCCTGGCCTCGATGGTGTTGGAGACCATCGCTACCGGCAGCTCCAGCGCGGGCGCACCGGGTTCACGCGGCAGCGGCCACGGTTCCAGTTTGCCGCTGGTGGGAAAGCGGTAGTGCAGGCAGTCGTGCTGCAGCAGGTCTGACGGCGTCTGCGGGACGCCGCGACGCGCCAGGTAATCCGGCGAGGCGACCAGGTAACGCGGGAAAACGCCGAGCCGCCGCGCGCTGAGCCGCGAGTCGGAGGGCTCGCCGACCCGCAGCACGGCGTCGAACCCCTCTTCGATCACATCGACCATGCGGTCGTCGAAATCCAGCTCCAGGCGGATGCCCGGGTAGGCGGCCATGAAATCGGACAGGATCGGCAGCGACAGGTCGCCGACCAGCGGCAGGCTCAATCGCAGCGTGCCGCAGGGAGCGGCCGCCTGCTGGGCCAGTTCGGTCCGGCCGGCGTCGAGTTCGTCGAGGATGCGCCGGCAGCGCAGCAGGAAGCGCTCGCCTTCGGCGGTGAGGGTCACGCTGCGCGTGCTGCGGTGGAACAGGCGCACGCCCAGCGCCTGCTCCAGGCGGGTGACGGTCTTGCCCGTGGCCGAGGCGGATACGCCGAGCAGGCGCCCGGTCTCGACGAAGCTGCGGGTGTCGGCCACGTGCACGAAGGTCTGCAGGTTGCCCAGGTTTTCCAGCGCGGACATGGCCGTACCAAGGGGGGGGGGGAAGACGCCACTCTAGCGGCACCGGGGGGCTCGGCGGCCCTGCCGGTGGGACGCAGTGGTGCATCGGGGCGCGCTGCGGCCGGATCCCTTGGTGGTACGGGGATTTCCATGATTGCGGAATGCTGCGTCCGGAATGTATGGAGCGCCGCCTGGGTGTTTGCCTGGGCAGTGAAGGCCGACGATGGCGCTCCCCTCCTGCTGGACCGTCCCCCATGTCCTCCGTCCTGGACCTCCCTGCCGTTGCCGTTGCCGATCCGCGCCTGGCGCCGGTCGATGCCGTGCTGTCTGCCGCCCACGCCCACCAACGGATCGTGGGCGCGGTGGTGCTGGTGCGCCAGCACGGCCAGCTCGTCCACGCCAGCGCCAGCGGTTGGGCCGATCGCGAGCAGCAACGGCCGATGTCGCGCGATGCGCTGTTCCGGTTGGCCTCGGTCAGCAAGCCGATGGTGACCGCTGCGGCGATGCGGCTGGTGGCGCAGGGCCTGCTGTCGCTGGACGCACCGATCACCGAGTGGCTGCCCGACTTCCGCCCGGCGCTGGCCGACGGCCGCCGCCCGGACATCACCCTGCGCCACCTGCTCAGCCACAGCGCCGGGTTGGGTTATCGCTTCCTGGATGCCGACGCCGACGGCCCGCATGCACGGGCGGGCGTCAGCGACGGCATGGATGACAGCCCGATCAGCCTGCGCRAAAACCTGCGGCGGATCGCACAGGTTCCGCTGCTGTTCGCGCCGGGTACGGCGTGGCGTTACTCGTTGGGCGTGGACGTGGCTGGCGCGCTGCTGGAGGCGGCCACCGGCGTGCCGCTGGCGCAGGTGGTGCGCGAGCAGGTGAGCCTGCCGTTGGGGATGCAGGACACCGGCTTCCATGCCGACAGCCCGGCGCGGTTGGCCACGCCTTATGTCACCGACACGCCGCAGCCGCACCGGCTGGCCGAAGGCGAGGTGGTGGCGCCGTTCGAGGGCACCGCCGGCATCTGTTACAGCCTGGCCCGTGCAAGCGATCCGGCGGCGTTCGCCTCGGCGGGCGGCGGCATGGTCGGGACGGCCGACGACGTCATGCGCCTGCTCGAAGCGCTGCGTGGGGAATCGCGCCGCGACTGGTTGCCGGCCACGGCCGTGGCGGCGATGGCGCGCGCGCAGGTGGGCGAACAGGGCCCGCCGGATGCGCCGGGCTGGGGCTTTGGACTCGGCTTTGCGGTGCTGGACGATGCCGGCTCGACGGCCACGCCGCAGGCACCCGGCAGCTGGCGCTGGGGTGGCGCATACGGACACAGCTGGTTCGTGGATCCGGCGCGCGGGCTGAGCGTGGTCGCCCTGACCAATACCCTGTACGAAGGCATGCACGGCGCGTTTGTCGATCACCTGCGCGATGCGGTGTACGCCGCGGTGGAGGCGTCGGCATGAGCGGCGCGGGCATGAGCGGGGACGCCGGCGCCGCGGCGCTGGCTGTGGAGCCGGCCGCGTCGGAGCGCCTGCCGCTGGCAGGATTGCTGGCCTTGGCCTGCGCGGGCTTTGTGACCATCCTGACCGAGGCATTGCCGGCCGGTCTGTTGTCGCCGATGAGCACCGACCTGGGCGTGAGCCGCGCGCTGGTCGGGCAGTTGGTGACCATCTATGCGATCGGCTCGCTGGTGGCGGCCTTGCCGATGACCGCGCTGACCCAGCGCCTGCCACGGCGGCCGTTGTTGCTGGCGGCGATCGGCGGCTTCGTGGTGGTCAACACGATCACCGCTTTCACCCAGCACTACGCGGTGATGCTGGTGGCGCGCTTCATCGCCGGGATCAGCGCGGGCCTGCTGTGGTCGCTGGTGGCCGGCTATGCCAGCCGCATGGTGGTGCCGCGCCTGCAGGGCCGCGCCATCGCGGTGGCGATGGTGGGCACGCCGTTGGCGCTGTCGCTGGGCATTCCCGCCGGTACGCTGCTCGGGCAGACCATTGGCTGGCGCTGGGCGTTCGGGTTGATGTCGCTGCTCAGCGTGGGCCTGCTGCTGTGGGCACGGCTGGCGTTGCCGGCGTTGTCGGCACCGGGCGCGGGCGCACGGCAGCGCCTGGGCGAGGTGTGGCGGCTGCCGGGAATGCGCGCGGCGCTGCTGACGATGTTCCTGTACATCCTGGCGCACAACGTGCTGTACACCTACATCGAGCCGTTCGCTGCGCTGGCCGGTGCGGCGCCGTGGCTGGACCGCCTGCTGCTGGTGTTCGGCGTAGCCGCGCTGCTGGGCATCTGGATCACCGGGATATGGGTGGACCGCTGGCTGCGCGTGCTGGTGATCGCCAGTACGGTGGCCTTCGTGCTGGCCGCAACGGCGTTCGCGCTGTGGCCGACCTCGTCGTCGGTGCTGGTGCTGGGCACGGTGGTGTGGGGCGTCGCCTTCGGTGGCGTGGCGACCCAGTTCCAGACCGCCGTGGCGCGGCGTGCCGGGGTTGCCGGTGATATCGCGCAGTCGTTCGTGGTGACCGGTTGGAACCTGGCCATCGCCATCGGGGGCGTGGTGGGCGGGGTGATGCTGGAAACCCTGGGCGAACGCTGGCTGCCGGCCGTGCTGTTGACGTTGCTGGCGATGACCCTGGCGGTGGTGCTGCGGCGACCGCGTGCGTGGGCCGCCGCCGAGCACTGAGGTGGACGCGCAGCCGGGCAAGGCCCGGCTCTACCGGCCTCGCGTTGAACAGTGGGGCGGGGATGGGGGCGTTATGCTGGTGTCGGGATCATAGGCTGGAGCATGGCGTGCGCCGTACCGTGTTGCGATGGATGGGAATGGGCGTGCTGGCCGTGGCCGGCGCGGTGCAGGCATCGCCGGCGCAACGCATCGCGCTGACCATCGACGACCTGCCCTGGCAGCGGCTGGATGAGCGTAACGACCCGGAACTGGCGCAGCGGTATGCGCAGCTGCTGGCCGCGCTGAGCGCAGCACGGGTGCCGGTGGTGGGCTTCGTCAACGAGATCAAGCTGGAGCAGGACGGAACGGTGCAGCCGACGCGCGTGCAGATGCTGCGCGACTGGCGCGATGCCGGGTTCGAGCTGGGCAACCACACCCGTGGCCATGTCGATCTGCATGCGATCGGGCTCGATGCCTACGAGCAGGACATCCTCGACGGCGAAAAGACCCTGCGCCCGTTGCTGGCAGAGCGCGGCCAGGCGCCACGGTGGTTCCGTCATCCGTACCTGCGCGCGGGCCAGACCCCGCAGCAGCGGGCGGCGCTGGCTGCGTTCCTGGACCAGCATGGCTATCGCATCGCGCCGGTCACGGTCGACAACAGCGAGTGGATCTGGGCGTTCGCCTACGACCACGTACGCGATACCGAAACCGATCCGGTGCTGCGCGACACGCGCCTGCGCCAGCTGCGGCGTGGCTATGTGCCCTACATGCTCAACAAGCTGGCCTATTACGAGGATCAGTCGCAGCGGTTGCTGGGTCGCCTGCCGGCACAGGTGTGGTTGATGCACGCCAATGCGTTGAATGCGGACAGCATCGGCGAGTTGATCGCAGCGACCAAGCGGCGTGGCTACACCTTCATCTCGCTGCAACAGGCGTTGGACGACCCGGCCTATGCGCACGCCGATGGCTACAACGGCGCCGGGGGGATCAGCTGGATCCACCGCTGGGCGATGGCCGACGGCAAGCCGCGCGGTTTTTATGCCGGCGAACCGAAGGTGCCGCGTTGGGTGCTGGAACTGGCAGGCATTGCCGACGAATGAGCCCGATGCACCGGACAGGGCTCAGTCCTCCACCACCGCGTTGGGGTTCTGCATGTCTTCGCGGGCCTTGCCGTACTGCTGCAGGCGCTGGTGATGGAAGGCGACGAACGCCTCCGGGGGCAACGGCCGTGAGAACAGCCAGCCCTGTCCGAACTCCACCTGGCGCGCCTGCAGGTAGGCCAGCTGCGCGGGGGTTTCGATGCCCTCGGCCACGGTGAACAGGCCCAGCGTCTTGGCCATGTCGATGATGTGCGAGGTGACCGGGCTGGTAGCGCTGTCGGTACCGATGGCGTCGATGAACGACTTGTCGATCTTCAGCGCATCCAGCGGCAATTGCTGCAGGTACTGCAGGCTGGAATAGCCCACCCCGAAATCATCGATGGCCACGCAATGCCCGGCGCGGCGGGCCAGCGCCAGGGTATTGCGCGCGCGCTGCACGTCGATGAAGCCACGCTCGGTGGCTTCCAGCCAGATCTGTTGCGGGTGGATGCCGGTGCCGGCCAGACGGGCCGACAGTACCTTGAGCGCCCGCCCGCTGCTGACATCGCCGGCGGACAGGTTGATGGCGATGTGCACGCTGCGGTCCTGGACCAGCAGCGCGCGCATGTCGGCGATCACCAGTTCGATGACCTGGTCGGTCAGCGCCTCGATCAGGCCGTGCTCTTCGGCCAGCGGGATGAACAGGTCCGGGCGCACCTGGCTGCCGTCCGGGCGCGACCAGCGCACCAACGCCTCGGCACCGACGCAGATGCCCGTGTCGAGTTCGATGATCGGCTGGTAGTGCATGAAAAACTCGCGCTTGCGCACGGCCGTGGCCAGCTCGGCCTTCATCGACAGCCGCCGCCGCGACAGCCAGACCACCAGCGCCACCGCCGCCAGCGCGCCCAGCACGCCCAGTGGAATGAATTGCCGGAACTGCCTGCGGAAGCTGGCCATCAGGTCGGTGCGCGGCGCGGTGGCGACGGCCAGCCATTCCTGGTCCTGCGCGGTGGCGTACAGGGTGTGGCTGTCCATCCCGCTGTGCGGGTCGCGCAGCAGGCGCTGCAGCAGTTGCTGGTCGAGGATGTCCTGCTGCGCCATCAGGCGCCCGTCCGGACTGGCCACGGCCAGGCGCACGTTGGGATCGGTGATGACATCCACGAAACGCGCCGGGTCCACCAGGAGGTCGTACCGGCCCAGATACACCGAAAGCAGGGCGGTGCCATCGCCGGCCACCGGACRCACCCCCAGGGTGATGCCGGCGCCATCGGCCGTGGTGTGGTCCGGGGTGGGCGTGGGCACCTGTTTGTCCATCATGCCCCACGAGGTACAGCGCAGCCGACCGTCCTCGAAGTAGCCGACCTGCTCGGCCGAGTGGGTGCTCAGCACCAGGCTGCGCATCAACTGCAGGTGGTCGGCCGAGCACGGCTCCAACGCGCTCTGGTTGAGGCGACGCAGGGCAACCAGCCCGGCTTCATAGGCGCGGTGCGCGCGCAGCAGCGTGCGTTCGGCGGTGAGCTGGAGGCGGTCCTGCTCGGCCTCGGTGGCCCGGGCCCAGGTGAAGTACGCCACGGTGGCGATCGGCACGAACGCGCCCAGCAGGGCGAACAACACAGTGGCGGCGATGATCCTGGCGCGGTTCAAGCAGACCTCGATGCCCGGTGGGGGATGGTGAACGGCGTCCGTGGCCGCAGCCCCGATGCGCGCTATATCACCACCTGCGAGCGGGGATTGGAACAGGGTTTGCCCGTGACGCCTGCCGGGACACTGCCAGTGTCGGGGTCAGGGGGTGCGTTGCAGGGTGAAGACGACAACCGATGGCGAGGCCGGACTGACGCGGCAGTAGCGCAACCGCCCGCGCTCTTCTATGTTCATGGCCTTCGCCCCGCCTGGCCTGAGCCCATGTCCGATCCTGCCGCCCCGCCCGAGCACCTCCGGCGCAGTCTGTCCAACCGCCACCTGCAGCTCATCGCCATCGGCGGGGCCATCGGTACCGGCCTGTTCATGGGCTCGGGCAAGACCATCAGCCTGGCCGGTCCGTCGATCATCCTGGTCTACCTGATCATCGGCGCGATGCTGTTCTTCGTGATGCGCGCGATGGGCGAACTGCTGCTGTCCAACCTGGAGTACAAGTCCTTCATCGACTTCTCCACCGACCTGCTGGGGCCGTGGGCCGGGTTCTTCTGCGGGTGGACCTACTGGTTCTGCTGGATCATCACCGCGATCGCCGATGTGATCGCAATCGCCGCCTACGCGCAGTTCTGGTTCCCCGACCTGGCGCCGTGGATACCGGCGCTGATGTGCGTGATCCTGCTGCTCAGCCTGAACCTGGTGACGGTCAAGCTGTTTGGCGAAATGGAATTCTGGTTCGCGCTGATCAAGATCATCGCGATCTGCGCGCTGATCATCACCGGCTTCGGGCTGGTGGCATGGGGCTTCACCGCGCCGTCGGGCCATCAGGCCACCTTCGCCAATCTGTGGAATGACGGCGGGATGTTCCCGATGGGCCTGGCCGGGTTCTTCGCCGGCTTCCAGATCGCGGTGTTCGCCTTCGTCGGTATCGAGCTGGTGGGGACGACCGCGGCCGAGACGGCCGATCCGGAGCGCAACCTGCCCAAGGCGATCAACTCGATCCCGATCCGCATCATCGTGTTCTATGTGCTGGCGCTGATCGCGATCATGGCCGTCACCCCCTGGCGCGAAGTGGTGCCGGGCAAGAGCCCGTTCGTGGAGCTGTTCGTGCTGGCCGGCATTCCCGCCGCCGCCAGCCTGATCAACTTCGTGGTGCTCACTTCGGCCACGTCCTCGGCCAACAGCGGCATCTTCTCCACCAGCCGGATGATGTACGGGCTGGCCGAGGAGCGTCACGCGCCGAGCTTCTTTGCGCGGTTGTCGAAGGCGGCGGTGCCGGCGCGCGGGTTGCTGTTTTCCTGCATCTGCCTGCTGCTGGGCGCGATGTTGATCTACCTGATCCCCAACCTGGTCACCGCGTTCACCCTGGTCACCACGCTGGCGGCGGTGTTGTTCATGTTCGTGTGGTCGCTGATCCTGTGTTCCTACATCGTCTACCGCCGCCGTCGCCCGCAGCTGCACGCGGCGTCGACCTTCAAGATGCCCGGCGGCGTGGCCATGTGCGTGGCGTGCCTGGTGTTCTTCGTGTTCGTGCTGGTGCTGTTGACCCTGCAGCCGGACACCCTCTACGCGCTGGCGATCAGCCCGTTGTGGTTCCTGCTGCTGGGCCTGGGCTACGCCGGCAAGCGGCTGATCGGCGGCCCGCGCTGAGCGTCGGCCGGGTCCGCCCTCCTGGCGGGCCCGGTATTCACCTTCGGTTCGCAGCCTGGGCCGGATGATCGCGCCGCACGACTGGCGTGCCCCGAACCGAGCCCATGAACCCGACCCTGCCTGCCGCGTTGGCCCTGTTGTCGTTGCTGCTGCCGTGGGAGGCGTCGGCGCGCACGGTGTACCGCTGTGTGCAGAACAACACGGTCAGCCTGGCCACCGCGCCCGAGCCCGGCTCCCAATGCACCGCGCAGCAGGTGGATGACAACGCGGTGCAGACGCCCAACCTGTGGGGCAACATGGGGGTCTTCAGCGGCACCCTGTACGAGCGCGAGCAGGACGGCGGGATGGTCTATTCCACGCGCAACCTGCCAGGTTCGCGGGTGTTCCTGAAATTCACCGTAGCCACGCCGCCGGGTGAGCCGGCGCATGAAGGGCTGGGCAAGGTCGGTACGCCGCAGCTCAACCGCCATGCCAAGCAGTTCAAGGCCGCGGCAAAGGCCACCGGCGTGGAAGACGCCTGGCTGCGGGCGATCGCCCATGCCGAGAGCGGCTTCGATGCGGGCGCGATATCGCCCAAGGGCGCGCAGGGGGTGATGCAGTTGATGCCCGATACGGCCACCGAGTTCGGCGTGGCCGATCCGCTCTCGGCCGAGCAGTCGATCAATGGCGGCGCGCGGTACATGAAGGCGCTGCTCAAGCGCTACAAGGGCGACCGTACGCTGGCGGCGGCCGCCTACAACGCCGGCATCGGCGCGGTGACCCGCTACAAGGGCGTGCCGCCGTATGCCGAGACCCTGGACTACGTGGACAAGGTGAGCACGCTGTACGTGCGCTACCGCGAGGCGATGGGGTTCAAGGTGGAGACGCCGGCAAAGTAGCGCCGGTCGCCGGCCCGATGCACGGGCCGGCGGCGGGGATCACCGCCAGACGCTGCGGCCGTAGATGGGCTGGGTCTCGATGCGGCCCACCGCGTCGACGGCGGCGCGCACGTCGCGGCGCTTGAACAACTGCGCCCAGCGTTTCTCGTTTTCCATATCGGCGGGCATCGGCGGCAGCATGCGGAAGTCCTGCAGCAGCTGCAGCAGGTCCTGGCGCTGCGCCTTGTCCTGCAGCGCGGCGACCAGCCACGCCGCCGCGTCATCCAGCCGGTTTTCGCCGATCAGTACCTCCAGGTACACGCTGCGGCCTTCGCCTTTGTTGGACTGCAGCCACTGCCGCGCCTGCGCCGAGCGCTCGCCGTCGCCGAGTGTGCGATAGGCATTGAAGCGTATCCACTGGCGCACATATTCGCCGTAGATCTCGCCTTCTTCCAGGCCGTCCAGGGTCTGCAGGGCACGCTCGGGCTGCTGCTTGCCCAGGTACCAGCTGGCCAGGTACAGCCGCATCAGCGGATTGAACGCCGGCGCCTGCTCATGCAGCGTGCTGGCGAGGACCAGTGTGGCCTCGGCCTGTGCATCGCGGCCGAGGCGATGCTCGGCGGTGGCGCGGTGCATCAGCATCCAGGCCGCGTAATCGGCGCCGCGGAAGGACGGGGACGCACCGGCGGCGGCCAACCGCGTGTACAGCGCCTCGGTGGTGCTCAGCACCTGTTCGTGCTCGCCCATCAGCAGCAGGGTATCGGTGAGCTCGGTGATGCGATCGCCGCGCTCGGGACGCAGCAGGCCTTCCACACGCAACGCATCGACGTGGCGGCGTGCGGACTGCAGCGGATCGAAGCGCGGATCGCGGCGGTTGATCACGGCGTCAAAGCGCTTGTCGCTGCGCAACGTCACCACGTCCATCGGCGTATCGATGCGCGCCACGGTGGCGGCAAGCGCCGCGTGCTCCCCGGCATCGGCCTGCAGGGTGGCGAGCGTCAGCCACAGCCCGCCGGGCTCCATGCCGTCGTCCTGCCATTGCCGGTCGAACAGCACCTGCAGCAGTGCACGGCGGACCTCGGGCTGGTCGTGCAGCTGTTCGTCCAGCGCGTAGGCCATCGCCGCATCGAAGTCGCCGAGGAACTGGTCCGAGGCGCGCAGCGAGCGGGTGATCAGGCTGGCGCCCTGGACCGGCTGCTGCTGCCAGAGCAGCAGGCGACCGAGCACATACAGGGCGCGCGGGTCGTCCGGTGCCTGCTTCAGCGCGGCATCCAGGTAGCGGCGTGCATCGCGCGCCTGGCGTGCGTTGAACGCAACACGTCCGGCGGTGATCCAGCCGTCCAGGCGCAGCGACTCGGGCAGCTGCGTGAAGCCGGGATCGGCAAACACGCGCTCAAAGCCCAGCAGCGCGCCGACGCTGTCGCCGTTCTCGGCCAGCGTGATGGTATCGGCCAACGTCTGTGCCAACGGCTGCGCCGTCTGATTCGCAGGCGTGGCAGCATCGATGGAGGCAGCCAGCGCCGGCGTGGCGAACAGGGCCAGCAGCAGGGGAACGGCGAGACGGTGTCGCAGGCCGGGCATGGGGCGTCCTTCCATGGAATGAGCATCGATTGAACCCGGAACCCGGCAAACGCACAAGCGCACGGGCTTTGCAGCAGCGCGGCCAACGTTTATGGTCGTGCCCTCGAACGGACAGGGAACGCAATGAAACGTTGGCACTGGATGATGGCGGCGGTGGCGGTGATCACCGCGGCAGGGCTGGCGTGGACGTTCCTCAAGGGACCGCTGCCGGCGGTGATCGCGCCCGGTCCGGTGCCGACGGTGCTCGGCTGGCAGGCGCGGATCGAAACACTGGCCGGCGATGGCGTGGACGGTTCGCGCGAGGGGGCCGGTGCGCAGGCACGGTTCTCCGATCCCTACGCGGTGGCACTGGACGCCAACGGGGTGGCCTACATCGCCGACGCCGGCGACAACAACCGCATCCGTCGTCTCTATCCGGATGGGCGCGTGGATACGCTGGCCGGCAACGGTGAGGGGTGGCGCGACGGTCCGGCGCTGCAGGCCCAGTTCAATACGCCGTCGGGCATCGCGCTGGACGCCGCTGGCAATGTCTATGTGGCCGACACCGGCAACAACCGCATCCGCCGGATCGGCATCGATGGCGCGGTGAGCACGGTGGCCGGCGACGGCCAGGCCGGCTTCGCCGATGGTGCCGCCGCGCAGGCGCGCTTCGACGGGCCGATGGGCGTGGCGGTGGGTATTGATGGCCGGGTGTTCGTGGCCGATACCTACAACGATCGCATCCGCGTGATAGAGACCGATGGCACGCTGGCCGGTGGCGAGCGCCCGGGCACCGTGGATGGCATCGGCGGCGACGCCGGGCTGGATACCCCGGTGGCGCTGGCACTGGATGCGCATGGCAATCTGCTGATCGCCGATCTGTACAACAATGCGATCCGTCGCCTGTCGCCGGATGGCACGCTGCGCACGCAGGTGGCCGACGGCGGCCTGGTGAACGGGCCGCTGTCGGTGGTGGTCACCCACGACGACGTGCTGTACGTGGGCGACACCGGCGGGCGGCTGGTGCAGGTGACGCCGCAGGGGCACCAGATCGCGTTGCTCGGTGCCGAAACGCAGCCGCGCCTCGCCCGTCCGGCCGGCATCGCGCTCGACGCCGATGGCCGCCTGCTGGTTGCCGACGCGGCCGCGTATCGGGTGCATCGGATCGGCGCGCTTGCCGCCGGTGCGGTCGCACCCCCGGCCTTGACCGGGCCGGCGGCGGATGCGCCC
>NZ_JBFULB010000023.1:0-11883 GCF_056400545.1 Stenotrophomonas sp. P5_A8
CGCAGCAACTGGGCCCGCTGCACTGCGCGGCGCTCTACGGCTTCAGCGCCCGCGACCGCTCGCGCCTGCTGGCCCTGCTAGACACCCTGCTGCTGGCCGGCGCCGAGCCCGACCAGGCCGCGGCCGGTTCGGTGACGCCGCTGTTGCTGCTGCTGGGCGCGCGCGCTGAACCGGGCACCGCCTGCGATGAGCAGGTCGTGCTGGCCGCGGTCGAGCGCCTGCTCGACGAGGACGTGTCGCTGGAGGTGCGCGATCCGCGCGGTTTCGGTCCGTTGCACCTGGCCGCCCTGCATGGGCTGCCACTGCTGGTGCAGCGCCTGCTGCGTGCCGGTGCCGACCCGGACGTGCGCGATGCCCTCAACCGCAGCCCGCGCGAGATCGCGGTCATGCGCGGTTTCATCGACGTGGCCGGCGAGTTCGAGCCGCGCGTGCCGGGCGTGTCCTCGATGGCGCGGTTCCTGCGCGACAACGGCTGATCCGGCGGACCACCCCGCGTAGCGCCGACCGTGGGTCGGCTCCCTTTCATCCCGTCGCCGCCAGCGCTTCCATCGCGCCGGTTCAACCGTGGCGGTCGCGATCCGACGCCTTTCCATCGCTCTCCGCATCGGCCTCGAACAGCTGCATCAGATCCGCGCGCGCATCGCGTGAGGTCTGGATCACCGCCGTCTCGTCGTCGTACACCAGGTACTGGTCGCGCAGCAGTTTTTCGTCATGTTCGCGGAAGCGCTGTACATGGCTGCGCGCGGTGTCCTTCGGGATGCCCAGCGCGATCAGCATCCGTTCGCTCAGCTCCAGGCTGGTGCCGAACACCTCGCGGAACGGTTCGGCGGCCATGTCCATCAACCGCCACGCGTGCTGGCGGTTGCGGGCGCGCACCAGCACCGCCGCATCGGGATAGTTGCGCCGGATCAGGCGCGTCGCGCGCATGTTCGCGTCCGGGTCGTCCAGGGTCACCACGTACACGCGGATATGCTCGCCGCCGGCCGCGCGCAGCATCTCCGGCCGGGTCGGATCGCCGTAGTACAGCTTGTTGCCGAACCGGCGCAGATCCGAGACCGTGTCCGGATTGGACTCCAACGCGACGAACGGGATCTTCTGCGCGGTCAGCAGGCGCGCCACCACCTGGCCGAAGCGGCCCATGCCGGCGATCATCACCTGCGGTGGCGCGCCGTCGGTATCCACCTTGTCGGCCGGCCGTTCGTCTGCCTGTGCCGCATCCTCGCTGCCCAGCAGCCGCATCAGCGCGATCATCAGCAGCGGCGTGATCGCCATCGACAGGCCGACGATCGCCACCAGGCGGTCGTGGTTGGCATTGCCCAGCAGGTTCGCGCGCTGCGCCTCGTTGAACACCACGAAGGCGAATTCGCCGCCCAGCCACAGTACGCTGCCCAGCATCAGCGCGTGCCGGGTACGCAGCCTGGCCAGCTTGCCGATGCCGAACAGCAGCCCGAACTTCACCACCAGCAGGATCGCCACGCCCGCGGCGATCATCGCCGGCTCGGCCACGATGCGGTCCAGGTCGATGCCCATGCCCACCGCAATGAAGAACAGGCCCAGCAGCAGCCCCTTGAACGGCTCGATCTGCGATTCCAGCTCGTGGCGGAATTCCGAATCGGACAGCAGCACGCCGGCCAGGAACGCGCCCAGGCTCGGGCTCAGCCCGGCCTCCTGCATGAACCAGGCGGTGCCCAGCACCACCAGCAGCGCCATCGCGGTGAACACCTCGGGGCTGCGCGTGCGCGCGATGATGTTGAACAGGCGGCGCAGCACGGGACGCCCGCACAGGATCACCACCGCCAGCGCACCCAGTGCCACCGCCACGTCCTGCCACTGCAGCGACTCGTTCTTGGCCCCACCCAACAGCGGGATCGCCGCCAGCAGCGGAATGGCGATCAGGTCCTGGAACAGCAGGATCGCAAAGCCCAGCCGACCGTAGTCGCTGTTGATCCCCTTGTGCTCGGACAGCAGCTGCAGGCCCACCGCCGTGGACGACAGCGCCAGTGCGATGCCCACGATCAGCGCGCTCTTCCACTGGAAATGATCGAGCAGCAACAAGCTGCCCAGCACGATCGCGCTGAGCGCCACCTGCAATGCACCGGCGCCGAACACCGAGCGCCGCATTACTTTCAGTCGTGCCGGCGACAGCTCCAGCCCGATCACGAACAGCAGCATCACCACGCCGATCTCGGCCGCGCCGAGGATGCGGTCGGCATCCTGCACAAAGCCCAGGCCATCGGGGCCCAGCACCACGCCGGCGGCCAGGTAGCCCAGCACCGCGCCCAGCCCCAGCTTCTTGAACACCGGTACCGCGATCACCGCCGCCAACAGCAGCACCAGGGCCAGCTCGAGCGCGCCGCTATGCATGGAGGGACCTGCTCATGGGAGTGTCGCCGGGCAATATCGAGGCCCATTATGCGACGCCGGCGTTGGCCCAACGTCAATCGCGGCCCAACACCGCAGCCGGCCACGGGTTGACCCGCCCTGCGCCCGGGTCCAGACTGCCCGCCGCTGCCGGCACGTCCGGCAGTACACCCTTGCGGAGTCCCCAAACMCATGTCCAGCGACAGTAGAAGTCGACCTTGCTCGACGCCAGTGATGGCCACCGCCTGACGAGGGACGGTTCGCCACTGCTGGCGTCGCGCATGGCGATCCCCACAGGCGAACCCGATGAACCAGAAAGACCTGCTGCGCCCGGTGGCCGATGCCGCCGCCCTGAGCGAACCGCTGGAGCACTTCAACACCGCCGACGCGGTGGAGTTCCTCAACACCCTGGAGCTGTCGCGCGCTGCCGACACGCTGGCGGCGTTGCCGTTGCCGCGTGCGGTGAAGATGCTCGAACAGCCCGAGCTCAACCGCAGCGGCGAGCTGGTCGGCCTGCTGCCGGTGGCCCGCGCCGCCGCCCTGCTCGGGCTGATGGCCGATGACCGCGCGACCGACATCGTCCATGAACTGGACGAAGACGAGCGCGCCCGCCTGATCCCGCTGCTCAGCGCCGAGGCACGCCACTCCATCCAGCAATTGCTCAGCTATCCCGCGCATACCGCCGGCGCGCTGATGACCACCGAGTTCGTCAGCGTGCCCGCCGACTGGACCGTCGGCCGCACCCTGCAGCACATCCGCGAAGTCGAGCGCACCCGCGAAACCGTCTACGCCATCTACGTGCTCGACCCGCACGCGCGCACCTTGGTGCAGGTGGTGACCATGCGCCGGCTGATCACCGGCCTGCCCGACGAGCCCATCCTCGAGGTGGCCCAGGTCAACCCGCCGGTCACCGTCGATGCGATGCTCGACCAGGAAGAAGTCGCCCAGCTGATCCGCCGCCACGACCTGCTTGCCATCCCGGTGGTGGACGCCCAGCAGCACGTGCTCGGCATCGTCACCGTCGACGACATCCTCGACGCCCTGATCGAGGAATCCACCGAGGACGCGCACAAGTTCGGCGGCATGGAAGCGCTCGAAAAGCCCTACATGCAGATCGGCTTCTTCGACATGATCCGCAAGCGCGCCGGCTGGCTCAGCGTGCTGTTCCTGGGCGAAATGCTCACCGCCAGCGCCATGCAGCACTACGAAGACGAACTCTCCCGCGCCGTCGTGCTTACCCTGTTCATCCCGCTGATCATGAGCTCCGGCGGCAACTCCGGTTCCCAGGCCACCTCGCTGCTGATCCGCAGCCTGGCCCTGCGCGAACTGCGCCTGCGCGACTGGTGGAAAGTCGCGCTGCGCGAAGTCCCCACCGGCCTCACCCTCGGCGCCATCCTCGGCGTGCTGGCGATGATCCGCATCGTGTCCTGGCAGCTGCTGGGCCTGCACGACTACGGCGAGCACTGGAAGCTGCTGGCCCTCACCATCGGCGCGGCGCTGGTCGGCATCGTCACGTTCGGCTCGCTGTCCGGCTCGATGCTGCCCTTCATCCTCAAACGCCTGGGTTTCGACCCGGCCAGCGCCTCGGCGCCGTTCGTGGCCACCCTGGTCGATGTCACCGGCCTGGTGATCTACTTCAGCATCGCCGCGATGATTCTCAGCGGCACGTTGTTGTAGTCCAACACGGTGAGTGCCAGCCACGCATGGCGTGGCTCTACCGGAATGCGCCGCTGTCCGCACGCGCGGCGGCATGCCCGTCGGGCACGGATGCCATTCCCGCCGGGCACGGATGCCATACGGTAGTGCCGAGCCATGCTCGGCAGAACAAAGAGGCATCAGCGAAGCCACACCAGCGCGTGGCCACACCGGAATGCGCCGGTGTCCGCACGCGCGGCGGCATGCCCCGCCGGGCACGGATGCCATTCCCGCCGGGCATGGACGCCATTCCCGCCGGGCACGGATGCCATACGGTAGTGCCGAGCCATGCTCGGCAGAACGAAGCGGCATCAGCGAAGCCACACCAGCGCGTGGCCACACCGGAATGCGCCGCTGTCCGCACGCGCGGCGGCATGCCCCACCGGACAWGGATGCCATTCCCGCCGGGCACGGATGCCACACGGTAGTGCCGAGCCATGCTCGGCAGAGCGAACCGGCACCGGCGAAAACCACACGAGCGCGTAGCCACACCGGAATGCGCCACTGTCCGCACGCGCGGCGGCATGCCCCATCGGGCATGGATGCCATTCCCGCCGGGCACGGATGCCATACGGTAGTGCCGAGCCATGCTCGGCAGAACGAAGCGGCATCATCGAAACCACACGAGCGCGTGGCCACGTGCGGAACACAACGGCGCCAGTGCGTACGGCGGCGCAGTTCAAGCCGTGTCTCGGCCGGGCAGGGCGGCGCTGTCCCGCACGAGGAAAGGAACTACCGGTGGACGCGCTGTCGAGCTGCCTTGAATCTCGATCCCGCACCTGCGCCAGATCATCACACCCACCACTCCAGCCGTGTACCGTGTCACCCATGACCCGGCGACTGTGCGGCCCATGAGCACCTACCACCTGCAATCCGTTTTCCGTCCGCAATCGGTCGCCGTCATCGGCGGCAGCCCGCGCGAACGCTCCGCCGGCCGCGCCGTCATGCGCAACCTGCGCGCCACCGGCTTCCCCGGCAAGGTCGCCTGGATCAACCCGCGCTACAGCGACATCGACGGCATCCGCACCGTCAAACGGCTCAAGGATCTCGACTGGGTTCCCGAACTGGTCATCATCACCGCGCCGGCCAGCATCGTCCCCCAGGTGGTGGCCACCGCCGCCGAGCGTGGCGTCGCCGCCGCCATCATCCTCACCGCCAACCTGGGCCAGGGCCCCGGCTCGCTCGCCGCCCAGGTCGAAACCGCCGCCCGCGCCAAAGGCCTGCGCATTCTCGGCCCGCACTGCCTGGGCGTCATCGCCCCGCATGCCCGTCTCAATGCCAGCATCGCCGCCCACTTCCCGCAGGCCGGCGACCTCGCCCTGATCTCCGAATCCAGTGCGATTGCCGCCGCGCTCGTGGAATGGGGCGTCGCCCGTTCGGTCGGCTTCTCCGCCGTGGTCTCGCTCGGCGACACCCTCGATGTCGACTTCGGCGACCTGCTCGACTACTTCGCCACCGACTACCGCACCCGCGCGATCCTGCTCTACGTCGAACACATCGGCGACGCGCGCAAGTTCATGTCGGCCGCGCGTGCGGCCGCCCGTGCCAAACCCGTCGTCGTGGTCAAGTCCGGCCGCCACATCCGCATCGATCCCGACGCCGACACCCATGTGCAGGCCCTGGCCAGCAGCGACGCCGTCTACGGCGCGGCGTTCAACCGCGCCGGCCTGCTGCGCGTCAGCGCGCTGGACGAGTTGTTCACCGCCGCCGAAACGCTTGGCCGGCTCGGCACCTTCCCCGGGCGGCGGCTGGCCATCCTCAGCAACGGTGGCGGGGTAGGGCGGCTGGCGGTGGACCAGCTGCTGGCGCTGCGCGGCAGCCTCGCCGAGCTGTCGCCGGCCACCGTCGCCCAGCTCGATACGGTGCTCCCGCAAGGCTGGTCGCGCAGCAATCCGGTCGACATCGTGGTCGACGCCGACGGCGAGCGCTACGCCGCCGCCATCGACGCGCTGATGTCCGACAGCGAAAACGACGCGGTGCTGGTGGTCAACGTGCCCACCGCGTTCACCTCCTCGGCCGACGCCGCGCAGGCGCTCACCCGCACCCTTGGCCTGCGCCCGCGCCACCACCGCGACAAACCGGTGTTCGCGGTCTGGCTGGGCAACGACGACCGCGCCACTGCCACCCTCAACGCGGCACGCGTGCCGACCTATCCCACCGAAGCCGAGGCCGTGCGCGGCTTCCAGCATCTGGTGCGCTACCGCGACGCGCAGGCCGCGTTGATGGAAACCCCGCCCAGCCTGCCCGAGGATTTCGTGGTCGACACCGTCGCCGCGCGGGCGCTGGTCGAGCGCGCGCTCGCTGCCGGCCAGCAGTGGCTGGACCCGATCGCCACCCACCAGCTGCTCACCGCCTACGGCATTCCCTCGGCGCCGGTGATGCAGGCGCGCGACGCGCACGAGGCGATGGACCTGGCCCAGCCGCTGCTGGAGCAGGGCGCCACGGTCGCGGTGAAAGTGTTCTCCGCCGACATCCCGCACAAGTCCGACGTCGATGGTGTGCGCCTCAACCTCGGCACGCTGCAGGCGGTGCATGCCGCCGCCACCTCGATCATCGCGCGGGCGCATGAAAAGCGCCCGGATGCACGCATCGACGGCGTGCTGGTGCAGCCGACCATCGTCCGCCCCAAGGCGCGCGAACTGATCGCCGGCATCGCCGACGACCCGACCTTCGGCCCGGTGATCGTGTTCGGCCGCGGCGGCACCGCGGTGGAAGTGATCGACGACAAGGCGCTGGCGCTGCCGCCACTGGACCTGCGCCTGTCGCACGAACTGATCGGCCGCACCCGCGTCTCGCGCATCCTCAAGGCGTACCGTGACGTGCCGGCCGCCGACGAACGCGCGGTTGCGCTGATCCTGGTCAAGCTGGCCCAGCTGGCCGCCGACATCCCCGAGATCCGCAGCCTGGACATCAATCCGCTGCTCGCCGACCGCGACGGGGTGATCGCGCTGGACGCACGCGTGGCCATCGCGCCCTCGCGCAAGCTGCACAAGGGCCGTGGCCATCCGCGTTTTGCCGTGTTCCCGTACCCGAAGGAGTGGGAGCGCACCATTACCCTGTCCGACGGTGCGCCCGCCTTCGTGCGCCCGGTGCGCCCGGAGGACGACGCGCTGTTCCGCGCGTTCTTCGCCCGCGTCACCGACGACGATCTGCGCCTGCGCTTCTTCCAGTCGGTCAAGCATTTCAGCCACGAGTTCATCGCCCGCCTGACCCAGCTCGATTACGCCCGCTCGATCGCGCTGGTAGCCATCGACCCGCGCAGCGGCGACATGCTCGGCGCGGTGCGCCTGCATGCCGACGCCGATTACGACCGCGGCGAATACGGCATCCTGATCCGCTCGGACCTCAAGGGGCACGGCATTGGCTGGCGCTTGATGAGCATCATGATCGAGTACGCGCAGTGGCTGGGCCTGAACATCATCGAAGGCCAGGTGCTGCGCGAGAACAGCACCATGCTGGCGATGTGCCAGAGCCTGGGCTTCAAGACCCGGCTCGATCCAGACGATTCCACCGTGATGGTGGTGACCCTGCCGGTGCAGGACGTGCAGGTGCCCGTGCCGCCAGATACCGCAACGCACTGAGCCGTTGGCGGCATGGCTCGTGCACGCCGGCGGGGCGACACTATCGCCATGACCGACCGCCTCCCCCTGCTTCTCCTCCCCGGCCTGCTCAACGACGCTGAACTCTGGCGGGCGCAGATCGCCGACCTGTCCGATATCGCCGACTGCAGTGTGGGCGACCAGACCCGTGGCGAGACGCTGCAGGCGGTGGTCGATGACGTGCTGGCGCAGGCACCGGCGCGTTTCGCCCTGGCCGGTTTCTCGCTCGGCGGCTTCGTCGCCCAGCAGATCCTGCGCACGGCACCGGAGCGGGTGCTGCGGCTGGCCCTGATCGATACGTCGATCCATGCCGATTCGCCCGAGCGCGCGGCCCAGCGCCGGTCGCAGCGCGCCAGCGTGCGCCTGCCCGGCACCTTCCACGGCTTTGGCGACACACTGATGCGCAGCTACATCGACGCCTCGCGGCGGGACGATTACGTGCTGGTGCAGCGCGTGCGCGACATGACCGCGCGGCTCGGTGCCGAGGTGTTCCTGCGCCAGAGCGCACTCGAACGTGGCGACGGCCACGACGCCCTGGCCAGCTACCGCGATCCGCTGCTGATCGTGTGCGGTGCCAACGACCGCATCACCCCGCTGGCGATCAGCGAGGAAATGCACGCGCTGGTGCCGGGATCGACACTGGTGGTGGTGCCCGATTGCGGGCACCTGGCGCCGATGGAGAAACCGGACGAGGTGAGCGCAGCGATGCGCGCATGGTTGCAGGCCTGATTCAATACTGTTGCCGCGGCCGCGGCCGCGGATGCTGGTAGGGCCGCATCCCGATCAACTGCCGTGAAATGCGCCAGGTTCCGGCAATGGCATGACCCGCGTCGACGCACGGGCTCCTGCAACGGCTCATGCGTTCGCCGCGCCGATCCACATGGTCGACGGTCGATACGGATCCGACCCTACCGCCGCCTATATCGGGAACACGGCCAGCAGGCGCGAAGGAAGAACACCACCGCGACTGCCGACCAGGCCCGCCTGCCTCAATCCCAGTCCGGCGCGATGCCTTCCGGGTTGGCCAGGCGMTGCCCACGGTCCAGCGTGGCGATCTGCGCCATGTCCGCATCGCTCAGGCGCAGGTCGGCGGCGAGCAGGTTGCTGGCCAGGTTCTCGCGCTTGGTGGAGGAGGGGATCACCGCGTAGCCCTGCTGCAATGCCCATGCCAATGCGACCTGCGCGGGGGTGGCCTGGTGGCGCTCGGCAATGGCCTGGATCACCGGGTCCTTGAGCACCTCGCCGTAGGCCAGGCTCATGTACGCGGTGACGTGGATGCCCTGTTCCTTCAGGAACGCGATCAGCGCGCGGTTCTGCAGGTACGGGTGCACTTCGATCTGGTTGGTGGCGATGGCATCGGCACCCAGGATCTCGATCGCCTGGCGGGTCTGGGCGATGGTGAAGTTGGAGATGCCGATCTGCCGGGTCAGGCCCAGCGATTTTGCTTCCGCCAGTGCGCCCAGGTACTCGGCCATCGGCACCGCATCCTTCGGCGAGGGCCAGTGGATCAGGGTCAGCTCGACATGGTCGGTGCGCAGCTTGCGCAGGCTCTCGCGCAGGCTGTCCAGCAGGGCATCGTGGCTGAAGCTGGCGATCCACACTTTGGTGGTCAGGAACAGATCGTCACGGGCCACGCCGGATTCGGCGATGGCCTGGCCAACCTCGGCCTCGTTGTCGTAGATCTGTGCGGTGTCGACGGCGCGGTAGCCCACGTCCAATGCGTTGCGGACCGAGTCGATGACGGTCTGGCCCTTGAGGCGGAACGTGCCGAGGCCGAATGCGGGGATGCTCATGAAAATTCCTTCAGGGGGGAGGCAGTGCAGGCTACGCCGTGCACCGTAAAGCGACGTAGAGCCGACCGTTGGTCGGCTGCTGTTGCGTGAAACGAACCGTTGGTCGGCTGCCGTTGTGGAGGTCCGCCACACGATCCATCAATGCGCACTCACCGCGATGCCGTCGGCGCGGTCGGCCACGCCATCGCGACGATCCAGGCGACCACTCAGCACGGTCAGACCCAGCGCGCCCAGTACCACCAGCGCACCCAGCCACGGGGTATGCATCAGCCCGAGGTGATCCACCACCAGCCCGCCCAGCGACGCACCGAGGGCGATGCCGACGTTGAAGGCGGCGATGTTCAGGCCCGAGGCGACGTCGGCGGCCTGCGGGGCGAAACGCTTCGCCTGCTTGACCACGTACACCTGCAGCCCCGGCACGTTGCCGAAGGCCACCGCACCGAGTGCGAGCACGGTCAGCAGCACCAGCCAGCTGTTGTAGGCGGTGAAGGTGAGCACGAACAGCACCGCGGCGAGCAACGCGAAGATCAACGTCAGCGCCGGGATCGGACCGCGACGGTCGGCCAGGCGGCCGCCCCACAGGTTGCCGATGGCCACCGACACGCCGTACACCAGCAGCACGCCGCTGACCGCGTTGGCCGAAAAGCCGCTGACGTCCTGCAGGATCGAGGCGAGGTAGGTGAAGGACAGGAACGTGCCGCCGTAGCCCAGCGCGGTAATCGCATACACCAGCAACAGACGCGGCTGCGCCAGTACCGACAACTGCTGGCCGAACGTGGCCGGCTCGCTGCGCTGCAGATTGCGCGGCACGAACAGCAGGCTGCCGATCAGCGCGATCACACCGAGCGCGGCCACGGCCAGGAAGGTCGCACGCCAGCCCAGGTGCTGGCCGATGAAGGTGCCCAGCGGCACCCCGGTGACCAGGGCCACGGTGAGCCCGGTGAACATGATCGCGATCGCGCTGGCGGCCTTCTCCTTGGGCACCACCGAGGTGGCGATGATCGAGCCGATCGAGAAGAACACGCCATGCGCCAGGCCGGTGAGTACCCGCGCCACGATCAGCGAGCCGTAGCCCGGCGCCATCCAGGCGATCACGTTGCCCAGCGTGAACAGCACCATCAGCGCCACCAGCAGGGTCTTGCGCGGCACGCGGCCGGTGAGGGCGGTCAGCACCGGCGCGCCCACCGCCACGCCCAGGGCGTACAGCGAGACCAGCAGGCCGGCCGAGGGCAGGGACACGCCGAGGTCGGCGGCGATGGTCGGGATCAGCCCGACGATGACGAATTCGGTGGTGCCGATGGCGTACGCACCAAGCGTGAGCGCCAGCAGGGCCAAGGGGATGCCACGGGACATGGTGGGTTACCGGTGGGAGGTGAGGCTGCGCAGTCTGCGCGCCGCACTCTTGCCGAAAAAGCGGCCTTCACGCCAATCACTCTTGCCCCATGATCAATAATAGGCCTCCCGCGTGCCGGCTCACCGCCATGAAAACCACCCTCGACGAAATGCAGGCCTTCATCGCGGTGATCGACAGCGGCTCGATCACCGCCGCCGCCGAAACCCTGGGCCAGACCACCTCCGGGGTGAGCCGGGCGCTGGCGCGGCTGGAGCAAAAGCTCGGTACCACGCTGCTGACCCGTACCACGCGGCGCCTGCAGCTCACCGAAGAAGGGGCCGCTTTCCTCGAACAGTCGCGCGCCATCGTGGCCTCGGTGGAGGCAGCCGAAGAGCAGATTGCCGCCCGCCGCGACCGTCCGGCCGGGCGCCTGCGCGTGGATGCGGCGATGCCGTTCGTGCTGCATGCGATCGCGCCGCTGGTCGCTGAGTACCGGGCGCGCTACCCGGACGTGCTGTTGGAACTCAACAGCAGCGAGCGCTACATCGACCTGCTGGAACGGCGCACCGACGTGGCGATCCGGATCGGGCCGCTGGCCGATTCCACCCTGCATGCACGGCCGCTGGCGCACAGCCGCCTGCGGGTCCTGGCCAGCCCGGCGTACCTGCAGCAGCACGGCACGCCCACACGCGTGGCCGAGCTGCGCGGGCACACGCTGCTGGGCTTCAACGAACCGGACTCGCTCAATCATTGGCCATTGCCCGGCGACACCGACGCACTGCTGCACGTGCGCCCGGCCATCGCCGTCTCCAGCGGCGAAACCCTGCGCGCGCTGGCACTGGAGGACGTCGGCATCGTCTGCCTGTCCGACTTCATGACCCATCGTGATCGCGACGCCGGGCGGTTGGTCCAACTGCTGCCGGAACTCACCGTGGAGGTGCGCCAGCCGATCCACGCGGTGTATTACCGCAACACGGCGGTGTCGGCGCGGATCAGCTCGTTCCTGGATCACCTGGCCGCCGCCATGGTCGGCGACCCCTACCTCCGGTAGTGCCGGCCGCTGGCCGGCAACCGCGCGATGCCGGGTTCATGGGGTTGCCGG